>JBKJLF010000759.1:0-4133 GCA_046597185.1 Burkholderiaceae bacterium
AACGCAAGCCCGTATGACGCGCTCAATGCGTGGGCGTTGGATAACGCCGAAACCCTTGGCTTAATGCACAGCGGCGAGAAAAGCAGAACCTCTGCTGCGCGCTACGCGTATGTTGCTAATTGGGACTACGTCGGCGGCGCGCCGAAGTCGGAAGCCAAGGTTGGCAGGGCCAATTTGCGGGAAATCCAAGCGGAAAATATCGTGAACAAGGATTGTGCATAGCAATCGGAATCCACCACGTCAACCGTTTGCAGGTTCAATTGGCAATGGTTGGCGGTAGCCATGTTTTGAAAGCATCCAAGGGGTGTAGACATGGAATTTTCGCCTAGATTTTAATCAACTTGTCGATAAAGTTACTTACGAACCCATACGCCGCGAGACTGCCAGCTCCTCGCAACCCGCCGGGCATTGCGCCCGAAACCAATGCGCCTGCCCTCGATTCAGGTTCGAGGACAGGCTCCGGCAATGGCGCTGCAGATGCTTAACGATAAGCCGTTAATTGCTGACCCATCCTGGTGATCTGGCCCGCGGTAAAGGTGGTCATGCAGGCATCATTGGAATAATCCATAAAATTGGTGATCGGGTCAACCCCACCGCCGGCGCACGTGTCGCGCCCGACCGGGCAACCAGCGGCGGAGGACGCTTCTGGCGCGGTATCGGAAACCGAATCACCACCTGTGCAACCGCCCTGGAAGGTATGGTACAAACCAACCCAATGGCCTACTTCATGGGTGCCCGTGTCACCCAGATTGTACGGGGTAGCCGTGCCGCCGGGCAGCGAGGTATTTAAAACAATCACGCCATCCTTGCTCGGTGCGCCCGCATAGTCAGCCGGGAAAGTGGCCCAGCCTAATAAACTATTGCCGATGTTGGCGGTGTAAAAGTTCAAGGCATCTTTGCCACCTTTACGCAAGGCGGTTTTCATCTGAAGTTCGGTTGTGCTACCCTTGACCACGGAATACCAGCTATCGTTGGTGGTTCTGTCAGTGCTGATCAGGCTGAAGGTAATGCCTGCTGAGCGGTAGGCATTGTTGAGCACGGTCATTTGATCGTTGATCATGGTTTGGGTCACACCGCCATTGGTATTGGTGGTACTTTGAATGACATGAAAATACACCGGAATGGTTTTGCTGATCAGCGAGGGCGCAATCGCCATTGTTTTGAGTTTGCGCTGGAAATCTTGCTCCGCTGCTTCAATTTTATGCGCTTCATGCTGCGTACTGCAACGGTTGCCACTTTGGATGAACGCATCTTGATTGACGTATTCAACGCCGCCAAATTTAAAAGGTAAATGTTTCACCGCATCCTGGGCTGCTGCCAGTTTTGCGCGGGCCGTGAGGGCTGGCTCAGCAGCGAGTGCGCTGCCGACAAAGGCCGCCGTGATGGCGGTGGCGATGGCCGTGCTGGTAATCAGAGTCGAAAATGTCTTTGCGGAAAATTTGGTTGCAAACATGGCGAAGTCTCCCTTTGAATTATATTACTTATAAAGTGTAGGTGGCTCTGGAGTATCTTGGTGGATACTTTTCGCTTGACCGTGAAACTATTGTGGCATTGAATGTTTCTTGGGGCAATCATACCAAAGTATGATCGCACCATCTTTTAAAGGAGCTGGTATGACTGTGGGTGGGGGGGGGGGCAAGCGCTTGCTTGGCGCGGCGCTGACTTGATATGGGCGGATACCCACGGTTTTGGATTTTCGTGGGTGTCCCGGATACTTCCCGGATACTCGTGGGGTTATTCCCCTCCTGGGGAGGGGAATTGCGCACGCTACAAATTAACGATAAGCCGTCAATTGCTGGGCCATGCGTGTGATTTGGCCTGGGGTAAAAGTGTTCATGCAGGCATCATTGGAGTAATCCATGAAGTTATTGATTGGATCAACACCGGTGCTGGAGCAGGTATTGCGACCAGTTGGGCAGCCGCTGGCGGGTGAAGCTTCGGCGGGTGTATCGGATACGGAATCACCCGGTGTGGCGCAACCGCCCTGGAAGGTGTGGTACAAACCAGCCCAGTGGCCCACTTCATGGGTGCCAGTGTCACCCAGATTGTACGGCGCAGATGTGCCGCCAGGCAGCGACGAATTCAACACTACCACGCCATCCTTGCTGGGCGCGCCTGCATAGTCGGCCGGGAAGGTTGCCCAACCCAGCAAACCACCGCCAATGCCTGCGGTGTAAAAGTTCAAGGCATCTTTGCCGCCTTTACGTAGCGCTGCTTTCATTTGGGCTTCTGCGGTGGTGCCCATCCCGACTGTGTACCAGGTATTGTTGGTGGTTCGGTCGATGCTGACCAGATTAAACGTGATGCCGGCTGAACGATAGGCATTGTTTAACACGGACATTTGGTTGGTGATCATGGTTTGGGTCACGCCGCCGGTGGTGTTGGTGCTGCTTTGAATCACGTGGAAATAAACGGGAATCGTTTTGGTGATGAACGATGGGGTGATATTCAGTGATTTCACTTTCTGTTGGAAATCTTGTTCAGCCGCTTCAATCTTGTGCGCTTCATGTGGGGTGCTGCAACGGTTGCCGCTTTGGATAAAGGCATCCTGATTGACATATTCAACGCCACCAAATTTAAACACTTGATGTTTCACTGCGTCCTGGGCTGCTGCCAGCTTGGCGCGGGCACCGGGTGCCAACTCATCAGCTTGCGCGGTTGTGGCAAAGGCCGCAGTGATGGCTGCGCCGATCAACAGCGCTGAAAATGTTTTTGAAGAAAGTTTGAACTTGAACATGGTATGGTCTCCGTTTTAAAATATATTACTTATAAGTTTTCAGCTGGCTTAAATTTTCAAGAAAAAAAATATTTGCCTCAGCCGTGAAACTATTGTGTCATGCAATGTTTTCGAATGCAATCATACTAAAGTATGATTTATAAATTTATTGGGAGGTGAATGCCAGCTCGTATTGTTTTGCAGATAAGTAAAAAAAATGGTGAGGTTGTGCATTGATGATAGCAATTGCGTCATACTGACGATGCTTGACGATGCTTGACGATGGCCGCTGGTATGATTTGCAGGTTTGGCCCTGTAATCATTTGCTAGAGTGCATCCGGATTGCCACGCAAGGCCACTTTTTAGGAGTATTCATGACAGCAGCAATTATCAATGTGTTACTGGTAGACGACCACCCGGTGGTGCGGGAGGGCTTGCAAGCCTTGTTTGCACGTCATCCGGAGTTTAAAATTATTGGCGAAGCGGGCGATGGTTTGAGCGCGGTCACACTGTTTGCCAGCCTGCAGCCGCATGTCGCGCTGATCGATTTGCGCATGCCGGGGCAAAATGGGATTGAAACCATCCGTGCGATTCGGGCCGCCCACCCCAAGGCGGGCTTGATCGCCATCACCTCCTTCGATGGCGATGCCGATGCGCGCAACGCCTTTGCCGCCGGGGCCAATGGTTTTCTGTTCAAGGGCGCGCCCGGTGCCGAAGTGCTGGAAGCGGTGCGCACCGTGTATGCGGGCGGTAGTTGGATCTCGCCTGAAATTGCGGCCCTGCTGGAATCGACCGACGAGCATGGTTTGTCGGTGCGTGAGTATGACGTGATCAAGCTGGTGGCCGATGGCTTGCGCAACCAGGAAATCGCCGAGCAGTTGGGTTTGTCACTGAGCACGGTCAAGTGCCATGTCAACGCGATTATGGACAAGCTTGATGCGCAAGACCGTACCGAAGCCGTGGTCACGGCCTTGAAGCGCGGCATTATCCATTTGCCGCAACGCCAACGCGATTCGTAATGCGCCAAATGGCAAGCCATTGAGCGTGAAAATCAGTCATTTAGCGCCAGCCTGGCGCAAGTGGATGGGCCGCTGCCTGCGGTGTGGGCTGTTGTGCTGCATGTTGTGCTGCATGAGCCTGCCATGGGGCGGCGCGCAGGCTGGCCCACCGCCCAATTCTAAAGAAAAGCCCAAAGAACAGTCCAAGGAAAATCCCAAACAAAATCAGGTGTCGGGCAAAGCCCTTGGCATGACCGATTTTGCTTTTCTTCAGCCGCAGTTAGAAAATGTCGGCGATGCCGAATCCATACCCGAAGGCGTGGTCACCGCACTGGCGCAAGATGCGCAAGGCTTTATCTGGATCGGCACCCAAATCGGCCTGGTGCGTTACGACGGTTACCGGTTTCGCAAGTTTGTGC
>JBKJLF010000912.1:0-10201 GCA_046597185.1 Burkholderiaceae bacterium
CTCAGCGCCCCAAACAATCCAAGCAATGAGCAAGCCAATTCTCCCGATAACAGCGGCGGTATGCTGCGCTTTATTACGGCTGGCTCCGTCGATGACGGCAAGAGCACCTTGATTGGTCGCCTGTTATTCGACAGCAAAGGCATTTTTGCCGACCAACTCGACGCCATGTCGCGCGCCAAACACAAGCGCACCGTGGGCGATACGATTGATCTGTCGCTGCTGACTGACGGTTTGGAAGCCGAACGCGAACAAGGCATCACCATTGATGTAGCCTACCGTTATTTTGCCACCCCCAAACGCAAGTTCATCATCGCCGACACCCCAGGTCACGAGCAATACACACGCAATATGGTGACTGGCGCCTCTACTGCTGACGCCGTGATTATTCTGATCGACGTATCCAAAGTCAAGCTGGGTGACGACGGCAGTGTCGAATTGCTGATTCAAACCAAACGCCATTCCACGATTGCACATTTACTGCGCATCGAACACATCGTGGTCGCCGTCAACAAAATGGATTTGGTCAATTATGACCAAAGTGTGTACGAGCGCATCGTGGCAGCCTATCGCGAATTTGGCAAGCAACTTGGCCTTGGCGATATTCAAACCATTCCGCTGTCGGCTTTAAGTGGCGACAATGTGGTTGATGCGGGTGAAAATATGCCCTGGTATCAAGGCCCTACCCTGATCGAATTGCTGGAAAAATTATCAGTCTACGACGACGCCCACCAACAACCATTTCGCTTCCCGGTGCAACTGGTGACACGCCATGGCGGCCATGAAGCCCGTGATTTCCGTGGTTATATGGGCCGTATCGAAGCTGGCAGAGTGAAAAAAGGCGATCAATTGGTGGTGCAACCGGGTGGCCAGAGTGCCACCGTAAAAGAAATTTTAACCTTGGGTCACTCACTCGAATCGGCAGGCCCCGGCCAATCGGTGACCTTGTTATTGGAAGAGTATCGCGATATTTCACGCGGCGACATGTTATCACTCGGTAACGCACCCGCCACCTTGCTCAAGAATCTGCAAGCGGATATTTGCTGGTTAAGCGAAGAACCACTCGATATGCGGCGCAAATATTGGATCAAGCATACCACCAAGCAAACCTCGGCCAAAATCGGTAAAATCGAATCACTGCTCGATATCAACACCCAGCAAAGAATGCCTGCCGAAGGCTTGAAGCTCAACGATATTGCGCACATTCATTTGACCGTGCAACAGCCATTGGCCGCTGACCCTTATGCCGAGATTCGCGCAACGGGGGCATTTATCCTGATTGATGAAGTCACGCATCAAACCGTAGCCGCTGGCATGATTCGTGCGTAACTGAGTTGCAGCGCCAAATGGATGCAAGCAAGACCATGCGGCGCACCACAATGGTGCGAAACATGAAAAAAGCATGCACCAAAGCAGCACAACCTGGTGATGCATTCTTTTGGCAATTCAATTTATCAACCCTCGGACTTAAGCAAATACGTGAAGGAGCGATTTTGGCAACTCAAGGCAAACCAGGTAAAGTAGTACTTATCGGTGCTGGCCCCGGCGCTGCGGACTTACTCACCCTGCGCGCTGCACGCCTGTTGGCGCAGGCCGATGTGGTCTTGCACGATGCGCTGGTAACCGATGAAATCCTTCAACTGTGCCCACAGGCACAACTTATTTTGGTCGGCAAACGGTGCGGTCAACTCTCCACCGCGCAAAACTTCATCAACAAGCAAATGATCGACATGGCGCAAAAACATGCGCTGGTGATTCGCTTGAAAGGTGGCGACCCAATGTTGTTTGGCCGAGCCGATGAAGAATTGCGCGCCCTGGAATTGGCGGGTATTGAAACCGAAGTGGTGCCTGGCATCACCACCGCCTTGGCCGCCGCCGCCGCCACCCAACAGCCACTGAGCAAACGCGGGGTAGCCCGAAGCGTCGCGTTTTTTACCTCCAGCACTGCGCCTGACCAAGCGCAAATCGGCAAGCTGCCCGACTGCGACACCTTGGTGCAATACATGGGCGGACGCGAAGCCGTTGCCACCGCACGCGCCTTACGCGAGCAAGGACGAAGTGCTGACACACCCGTCATCATTGTTGAAAATTGCAGCCGCCCGGAACAACGCATTAGCCGCATGGATTTGGCACAGTTGGAGCAAGGCTTACCCGAAGCCCACGGCCCGGTTTTGGTGATGATAGGCGAAGCTTTGGCGCAACGCGCTTCACGGCCAACCTCACAGCCAACGTCGCAGCCAAAGTCGCAGCCAACCTCACAGCCAACGTCGCAGTACAGCGCAACCGCATTGGCAATTGACCCAACAACCGACGGCTTATTAATTGCTGCCTGAAATGGCTGCTTAAAATTGCTATCTAAGCACGGCAACGCTTAAAGCGCCAGCGCTCATAGTCTGAAAACTTTAAGCGAAAACGCGCCACATTGCCCTCGTACAAAAAATCGAGGTCATTATGAATCGAATCAACGAATGCCTGCCTTTCGATGTCGGACATATCGGCAGGCACGAATTGCAAAATATCCTGATCCGTGCCCGGCAAATCGGAACACACAATTTGTTGCGCCGCATGAATCAGGGCATTGCGATGCTTGAGGCGGAATGCATCCGGCTCCCCCAAAGTTTGCCGAATCGCCAAATAACGCTGGCAAGAACGCTCATACGCCCAGACAAACACATCGGCCAACATGTCGGTGCGATTTAATTCGTACACACCCAAAATGGCTTCGACATAAGCTCGCTGGGGAACATCCACAAACGACAATGGGCAAAGGTTGTGGCGCACCAGTGGAATATTGGCCGCCAGCCGCGCCACGCGCTTATTCACATCTTCAAACGGCTGTAAATACGGCAAATGCACCATGGCAAAAAAAGCTTGTTCAAAGGGATCAGTAATTTGCCGGATCTTTTCCAGCAAGCGATCAAATGCCGCATGTAGCAAAGGTGGAAAAGCCAGCGGCAAATACACCGAAGCACCGATTTCGACCGGGCATGTGCGCAAGCGTCCACTGGCACGAGGATCAGGCATCAGGTTATCGGACAAAAGCGCGTGCAAATTGAGTAAAGTAAAGCGATTGAAACCGATTTCTGCGGCATTTTCTACCAGCATTTCAATCGCCGCTTTATGATTTAAGATCATTTGGGTTTCTTCGGCATTCTTGCCCACCGCCGCTTGTCCGTATTCGAGCAAACGCATTGTATCGAGATGGCTATAGGTATTGCCTTCAAGACGCGACGAAGCCCATGACAAATCAATCAGCAAGCGCCCCAAAATGCCACGTGCATGCGTACCCGCAGGGCGCACCGGGCCGGGTGTCTGCCCAAGTTGATGCAAGCGCGCAAGCTGCTCGGGCGAGAGGTAAAAATCTTGATTGGGGCGGTAGTTATCAAGAAATTCGCTCTGATAGCCCACAGGCTTGCGACCTTGCAAGGGTTGCCGCACCTGATCGCGCACTTCCCAGGCATTACCGGACAAAGCAATATACGGTTCGCGCTCTTGCTCGATCAGGATCGGGCTAACGATATGACGGGGATATTCCAGCAATGCCCATTGATCGACTGCCAACTGATACAGCGTGGCACGCCCTACGCCCGACACCATGATGCGCTTTTGCTGCAGCAAGGTATCGAGCCGCCGACGCAAAGTACGACGCGCAATCGTTTGCTGGCTTGCCGCCAATTGCATTTCGAGCGCGCCCATGCCAATACCAGCGCGATGGGCGGCAATCATTTGAAAAATCGCATCAAGTTCGGCATCAACAGGCGTTTTTAGGTTCATGATACCTCTTTCATAAAATGGCACGTAAATATGTTTTCCTGTGCCAAAGTAAGTATCTCAGGAAAACTTGGGTACAATCGGACTTACACCGAGGAAAAACTGCATAAGTGTACCAATTTCGTCGAAGTATAGCACAAATTATCTATATAATGGCACAAAAAAATATTATTTGGCCCGAAAATGGCACAAAAAAAATCTTAACCATTCCCGATTTCACCCTGCGTTGCAACAAAAAACCCATGCTATGATAGCCACCGGAATCAAACGATTCCAACGTCGCTCGGACGGTTCCGGGCGCTTACGTGAAAGATCACACCATGAGCCAAGACACTCCTGTGCGCAGCTTTGCGCGCATCAATCGCCTCCCCCCTTACGTTTTTAACATTACCGCCGAACTCAAAATGGCAGCGCGTCGGCGCGGGGAAGATATTATCGATATGTCGATGGGCAACCCGGATGGTGCGACACCTGCGCACATTGTTGAAAAACTGGTAGAAGTGGCAAAACGGCCTGATACGCATGGCTACTCCGCCTCCAAAGGTATTCCACGCTTGCGGCGCGCCATTACACACTGGTACAAAACCCGCTACCAGGTCGATTTTGATCCCGATAGCGAAGCCATCGTCACCATCGGCTCCAAAGAAGGCTTGGCGCACCTGATGCTGGCCACCTTGGACCGGGGCGATACCGTACTGGTGCCCAACCCGAGTTACCCGATCCACATCTATGGCGCGGTGATTGCGGGTGCGGATATTCGCTCGATTCAAATGGCCCCCGGCGTCGATTTTTTTGTCGAGCTTGAACGCGCCATTCGAGAAAGCTACCCCAAGCCGAAAATGATGATTTTTGGCTTTCCTTCCAACCCCACGGCGCAATGCGTCGAACTGGAGTTTTTTGAGCGCGTCATCAAGCTGGCCAAGGAACATCATATTTTGGTCGTGCATGATTTGGCTTATGCCGATATCGTGTTCGATGGCTGGAAGGCACCATCGATCATGCAGGTTGCGGGCGCGCGTGAGGTGGCGGTGGAATTTTTCACCCTCTCCAAAAGCTACAATATGGCGGGTTGGCGCATCGGTTTTATGGTGGGCAACAAAGAACTGGTGGCAGCCTTGGCACGCATCAAAAGCTATCACGATTACGGCAGCTTCACGCCCGTGCAAGTGGCCGCGATTGCCGCACTCGAAGGCGACCAAAGCTGCGTGCGAGAAATTTGCGCAAGCTACCAAAAGCGGCGCGATACCTTGGTAAAAGGCTTGCATGAAGCGGGCTGGATGGTCGATATCCCCAAAGCCTCCATGTATATTTGGGCGCGCATTCCCGAAGCGTATCGCCACCTGGGGTCACTGGAGTTTGCCAAGCAATTACTCGCACGCGCCAAGGTTTGCGTCTCGCCAGGTATCGGTTTTGGTGAATATGGCGATGACTATGTACGCTTTGCCCTGATTGAAAACGAAGCCCGCATTCGACAGGCAATTCGCGGCATCAAAGCCATGCTGAAAGAAGACCATGCCACACATTGCTAGAGTGAGTTGCCTTCTGCACATATCCTGACACGAAGGTCTGCGCTGCCCACACTACAAAATAGTCAAGGGCAGTGCCAGAAGACCTCACAATTACCGCCTGGGATGACAAAGACACTCAAAATGTGCGCCCGCAATTCATGCGAAGTGGTCGTTGCCAAATGCGAAAACAGTCGCGGTGGCAATAATCGCTAATCCAAATGCCCGGATACGTCCGATTAGCCCGATTTAACTATCCAGATGTGAAATCAGCAACCGCCCGGTTTCCGAATCCAATTCGGAAATCCGACTGTTAGCCTCGGTATCAAGCGAAATACCCACCGATAAAATATCGATCAGGAGCAATTGCAGCACGCGCGAAATCATCGACAAGAACAGCGTGCTTTCTTCGGTATGATCCACCGCCAAACAAACGCTGGCGCGCTTGGCCAAAGGCGAATTGCTGCCAGTAATCGCAATCACATCCGCACCAGCCGCCCGTGCCGCATCCACCGCATCCAATAGCTCTTGCACCTTGCCGGAGTTGGATATGGCAATGACCACATCACCCGGCTTCAATAATTGCGCTGCCAGACTAAATAAATGCGCGTCGCCATACGATGCCGTCGGAATGCGGAAACGGAAAAATTTGTGCTGACCATCCAATGCCACCACGCGTGAATTTCCCATGGCGTAAAATTCGACCCGATTGGCCTGGCGCATCAAATTAATCGCACGCTCAATCGATTTAACATCAACCTGATCGCGAAACTTCAAAATGGCCGACACCGTATTATTGATGACTTTGGCACTCAAATCATAGGTACTGTCACTAACCCGCACCTGAGAGTGGCGCACCGGTATGGTGCCGGTCAAGCTACTGGCAAATTTGAGTTTGAAATCCGCCAAACCCAAAAAACCGAGCGAACGGCAAAACCGGATCACCGTGGGTTGGCTTACTTCTGCCATACGCGCGATTTCTGCAATCGGTTCGTTGAGCATGCTGCGCGGATGCTCCAGCACCAGGGTAGCCACCCGTTGTTCGGCCGGCGTCAGCTCCAACTGCAATTGCAGGATACGATCCATCAATGAATTGGTGCCATTGCGGCCGCGCAAGTGCTCAGACAAAATGGCGGACACCCCATGAAAGGCCGGATTGGGTGTGGTAATCACATAAGTGGGAATATTGGCCACAAAATTACTGAAGCGCCCCTTGGCTTCAAATTGGGCGCGAAACGGTGATTGGGCAAACCATGCGCCCATGCGCGGCACAATCCCACCACCAATAAAAATCCCCCCGGTCGCACCCAAGGTCACCGCCAGATTACTCGCCACCCCGCCCAACATGCGACAAAAACATTCCAGCGTTTCGACGCACAGGGGATCACCCTGATCCAGGCCTGCCGATAAAATATCCAACATACTCATTGGCTCTACCACCTGCCCCGCCATTTCAGCCACGGTTTGATAAATCAATTCGATACCAGGGCCAGAAACGATACGCTCGGCCGATACATGCGGCCACTGCTGCCAAGCCCGTTTCAAGACTTCATATTCCTGTTCGTTCGAAGGCGCAAAGTTGACGTGCCCCCCTTCACTGCCCAGGGTAACAAAACCATCTGCCGTTGGAATCAAGCCCGACACACCCAAACCTGTCCCCGGACCCAATAAACCAATCACGGAATTTTCCAGCGCATTGCCCGTCCCTACCTGCATGCGCTCGTGCGCTTTCAAACCGGGCAAGGACATGGCCAAGGCGGTAAAGTCGTTCACCACCAATAAGGTATGCAACCCTAATTCACGCCGCACCGCTTCGATCGAGAATGACCAATCCCGATTTGTCATGCAGACCATATCACCTTCAATCGGATTGGCCACGGCCAAGGCGGCATGCTGCAACCTGACCTCACCCTGTTCTGCCAAATAACTACGTAACAAGGGCATAAATCCGGAATAATCCTGGCATTTGAAAACACTAATCGCTTGCAATACCCCCGGCTCCGTTTCCAATGCAAAGCGGGCATGCGTTGCGCCGACATCGGCTAACAAACGCGGCCCATCTGCAAAGGCATTGCGACTCGTTTTGAGGGCAATTTCAGGCTCTATTTTCATGGTCTCATATTCCGATTCTTATGCGGCCAAGTGACTACCTGGCCGGATGCAACACGATCACAAATCTTTCAGGATTTCCCGGCGCTTGGCCTGATACTCTTCTTCCGAAATCAAATTCTGCTCACGCAAGCGCTTGACTGCTTTCAGGCGGGCTTCCTGTACCTGGAAAAATTGCTCAGTGCCCTTGGCGGGGGGGGGGGCTGGCACCGGGGCAGGCGCTGCTGGTGCAACGGCCGCAGGGGCAGCATTGCCGACACTTTGATAAACCGTCGCATCGCCAACCCCCTGGGTGGTAGCGGGGCCGACTACCGTTTGCGGTGGTGGCGGGGCTGAGGCAGGTGCGCCCAAAGGAATAATGACCCAGTCGCCACGGGGTTGAGTCAACCCATCGGCCATGAGCTGCACTTTCGAAGCAGCCGTTCTGCTACCAAATTCAAACGCTCGCGCTTGCCGGGTTCCCTTCCATGCCTGAAAGAAATCGGCATTGACTTCGCCAAAAATCAAATTCAAGCCGCGCTCATCCAAAAATGCCGTGCCACTGTGAGCCAGCCGATTGGCAAAAATACCGCCATTAGCACGGGAGGTAATAAAGAAGCGCAAATCATGCTGTGGTTCGGCACGGCCAATCGCCGTCACCAAACCACGCGCCAATTCCTGAGCGGCGTCTTCACCTAATATGGGCAGCGCCTTGGCACCGGACTTGACGCTAATCTTATTCAATAGCAGCGCCAATGGATCAACATTCAAGTTGCGTGGATGGGCATTGCGGTTTGCCCCCGACCATAAATACACTTGATCAAATTGCCCTGCGCTCCACATCAGATTCTTCGCCTCGCAGCGTGGGCAGGCATCATAACGGATATCATCACTGCCCGCCCATGCCGCTGGCGCATTAATTACACTCAGCGTCACGATCAGAGCAGCATTGCCCCACACCAACATTTTTCGATTCGACATATTTTTCTCACTTTTATAATAGTAAACTTGACCCACTCAAGACGCATCAGTACGCCTGACAAAATTACCCGACGACAGTAGCCTAGCTACAGCGATACCATTAGCCGGTTAAAAAATAAATTGCTCCGGCCTGCATCAAGTTAAACAGTTCATCCAAAGCAAACACCTCCCAAAAAACCAAATTTTTTCCAAAGCGCTTGGACAAAACCCCTCATGTGCAAACAGAAGTATAGGCTATTTGGTTCATTTGTAGCTGAACTACGAAAATGAAAACAGGCAAAAAAGTCGGAATTGACGAAGACATTGTTTTCATTCAACATAAATACCACACTTTATCGCATAAAAACAGCCAAAAAGTGGGGTTTTGGTAGCCAACATTAGAATTGTATGACAGAATGAATCCTGTAATTTAACAAGACTACATAAAAGTGCGTTCAACTCGAGTGCTATATCGGGTAAAAAAACTTACAGAAAAGTCATTAAGAGTGATCATCATGTTGGCGCGGCGAAGGTTACGTGACAAAGGGAAAGAGTCGATTCGTACCAGGCGACCTGTTTTTTTGATGTTACCGCCACGCATCGGAATGTAACGAGAGTAGCAAAAAAAAAGTAGTTTAATGAAATTGAGCACCGCTCATCAACATCACCGGGTTCACACCCCACCTTTTACTGTTTAGGAGAAATAATGAACAAATGCATCATGAAGACCCTGCCAGCCGCGCTCGCATTGGCCTTAACTGCATCGGCAGCACAAGCTGGTGTTTCAGCGATTGAGTTTGGCGGATATTTCCGCTCCGGCCTTGGTACCTCCAGCAAAGGCGGCAAAGAAGCTTGTTTTGGTTTGGCAGGTGCCGGTTCCAAATACCGCTTGGGTAACGAATGCGAAACCTATGGCGAATTAGCTTTGGGCGGTGAAGCATTCAAAGGCCAAGGCGGCTTTACGATGCGCGTCAATACGCGTTTGGCTTATGTTTTGAATCAAAATGGTGATTTTGAAACTTCCTTGAATAATGCCAATGGTGGCCAAGGCCCGGCTTTCCGTGAGGCCAATGTGGTTGCTGAAAACATCGGCAGCGGCGCATTCTCCAAAGCACGTGCTTGGGTCGGTAAGCGTTTTTATGAACGAAATGATGTTCATATGACCGATTACTACTACCTTAACAATAGCGGCCCGGGCGCTGGCGTGGAAAACATTGATGCCGGTTTCGGTAAATTCGCCTATGCTGTCATTCGTACTGCTGACACCGACAAGCGCGAAGTACTGGGCCACGACTTCCGTTTTTCCGACATCAAAACCAATCCGGACGGCAATTTACTATTAGGTTTGATCATCAATCAACGTCGTGTTAATTCCGACGCAGGTGCTGCACCGATCGCCCAAGGTACGATGTTTACTGCTCAACACTTCCAGGGCAATTTCTTTGGTGGCTTTAATAAAGTGGCATTCCAATATGCAACAGGTAGCCAAGCTGGTGGCGGTGGCGGCGGTGTTGATTTCGGTCAGCACAAAGACAGCACCATGGCACGTATCGTGGAACAATTCGTGTTCCAGAACAAAGAATGGTCTGGCATGGGTACTTTTGTGTTCCAGGACAAGAAAGATGGTGCCAACGGCCGCCATAGCAAGTGGACGTCATTGGGTATTCGCCCAATTTATCACTTCGCTGACAACATGAGTCTGGCCATGGAATTGGGTCATGATCGCGTTAAAGATGATGGCCTGGCGACTCGCACCCTGACCAAATTTACCATTGCACCACAATTGTCGGCTGGCAATAGCTTCTGGTCACGTCCTGTATTGCGCGCTTTCTACACTTACGCAAAATGGAATGACGCAGCACAACGCGCTGCTGGCGCAG
>JBKJLF010000021.1:0-19157 GCA_046597185.1 Burkholderiaceae bacterium
CAACCAGGCAACACAACACCAGCGCGGCAGCTTTGATGGCCACCAGACTACGGCTGTATATCATCTTCATTTGCTCCCCCAATTTTTTTTCAGATTAACGATCTCAGCCAAATAGCCCAAAAAGCAAACCGGCTGCATGATCAAGCTGTACCCGAGTGAATAAATAAGAAATCCCTTGAGATTGCGCCGCACCCGCAAGCCGCTGTCGTCAAACATCTCGCGCTCGGTAACAAACATCAGGTAGTTGACCAACATCGCCACCGGAATCAAGGCCAGCGTCATCGGCCCGGCAATCCAGTAATGGCCAAACAGCGCCAGCACCATGCCCGGAATAAAGGCCAGCGTAAAAATCATGTCAAGCAAGGGAAATAGCAAATTCCACCAGATAAAAAAGGTGGATAAACGCGGCGTGATCAATACACCCGGAGATTGTTTAAACGCTTCAATCATCCCGCGTGACCAGCGTTGGCGCTGGCGCGCAAAGCGCTGCAAGGTGGTGGGCACATTGGTAAAGACGCAGGCATCTTCACAATGGCCGATGCGGTAACCGGCATTTAACATCGCCCAGGTCAGCACGATATCTTCCCCCACGCAGTCGGGCCAGCCGCCCATTTCGTGCAGGGTTTGTTTGCAATACAGGGAAAAAGCGCCCTGCGCCACCAGGGTGCCCTGGTACAGCGATTGCACCCGCTTGATGGCGGCAATGCCATGAAAGTAATCCCATTCCTGGGCTTCGGTCATCCAACTCTCGCGCGAGTTATGCACCAGCACCACCCCCGCTACTGCGCGGGTGTTGTCCGGGTCGTCCAGATAGCGCTCAACCATGTTTTGCAGCGCATCACGGTAGAGCCAGGAATCGGCATCGAGGGTAATAATCAACTCATGGCTGGCCTGCGCCAAGCCAAGATTGAGCGCGTTGAATTTTCCGCTATTTTTTGGCAGATGGATCACTTTTAACCAGCTCAGACTTATCTGCGCTTTATCCAGCCGCGCGCCCGTCGTGTCGCCGGAGCCGTCATTGATGACAATCACTTCCATCAGACCTGGATAATTTTGCCGCGCAATGGCATTGATGGTAACAATAATGGATGATTCTTCATTATAGGCGGCGGTCAAGATGGTGATGGGCGGATATATTGCCGGTTTGACCCGCTTGGGCCGACTATCCATGAGCAGGCTGACAATCAAAAACGCATTCATGAAACCGGGGATGATGGCAATGCCCGCGATGATGATGACTGCCAGCCACAAGCCGATATAACGCGATAACTCAAGCAACCAGGTACGGGCAAAATAAATCGAAATCCCCGCCCACAACAGCGCGCAAACCAATGAAATGGTAAATTTGGCTTTGACCGGAAGATAGATTGGCCCAAATGGTGTGCGCATCGTCAAAATCCATCCAATAGTTGGTCCCGGTTATTCTTGCGATTAGCCTTGCTTAGCTGAATAATGACACAAGGATACATTTTTAAAGAATAATATTGTATTTTAATGTCAGTCATGTTTTCAGTGTGCCACACTTGTCAAATATTTTCATCACCTTTTTACATGTTTTATCTGAGCTGCCATGATTTTTGTAAAATTCGCACACTTTGGGTCAGTACATTGCGGGACAGCCACTTTGATGATTATTCCTCCCATTGGAACAGTGCTTTGTATTTTTAGGTGATTCTCTATTTCCGGTGACTAGTCTATGATTCAGTCATTCGCTCAACAGCCAGTAAATTAAAGCGGATTAAGACAAACCAACCCTAACCCGATAAAGGAAATCACCATGTCACGTATCAGCATCCCAACCGTAGAACAAGCCCTCCTGCCGCGCAACCTTTGTTGGCTACCGTTCATAAACAACTGGGCGTGGTACCAAACTTGATGAAGCGTAACCGTTCACTCCCCCCCTTTGAAAAATCGCAGAAAAACGAATTCTTATTGGAGAAAGCAAGGTGAAAATTGAAGAAAGTGCTTAAAAAGCATGCACTTAAAATTTCATATTTACCCAATGTATACTCCGCTTGCCGTTTTAGACAAGGGGGGAGTGAACGGATACGTGTGGATGCGGCCATTTTGGCGACATGTTCGATTGGGCCTTTTTTACCATCATCCAATGGGATGCCAACCGCATACAAAATACTCTGCCCGGCATCAGTCACTTTTTGGCCTTTGCAACCCGCAGCAATTTTGGCACGCAAACGATCCAATACGCCCGCATGAGCTGGCTCAAAACCGCTTTCGCTCATGAGTTTTTGGATGTCGATCAGGATGCTGACATATTCCGGGTTGAATTTGCTGGCATCGCTCAGCATTGTTTTGGCCCAGTCATATTGCCAACGGAAGTGATAATCATAATTCAGGATTTCTGGAAGTGCCATAATGGAATTTTTTATGAAAATATATTTGTCATTATACCATTTCAAATGATTATTCCACCGCCTCAATCAGCAATTCCCTGCTGTCCGACAAACCATTCCCATCCACCACGCGCAGCATATAGCGCCCCGCATGCGGCGGCTTCCATGCCAGTACCGAGCCCGGTTTGCTGGAACCTAGCAGCGCATCGTCGGCAAACCAGCGCAGCTCGGCCTCACCCGCGCCCACTTCCGCCTTCAGGTACACGCTTTGAGCGCGGCTGATGCGCTGCATATGCGTCACGCCGCGCAAGGGGCTGACGATGTGCGGCGCGCCGTCTTGCGCGTAATCGCTGCGGCACTCGCCCGTGGGTGGTGTGCGCAAGGGCAAACCCGCTTTTTTATACAGCGCGGCCAAATCCGAAGGCCAGTATTCAAACACTTCGCTTTTGGTATGTGGGCCGGGCGCGCAGGCGCGTTGCCCGGTGCGAGTGTCGATGAGTACCGTGCGGTGCAAAGTACTCTCCTTCACGGGCGATTTGCCAGCAATAAACCAGGCGCGGCTGGTGACCGGGCATTCGGCATTGGGTAAATCGCCACTGGCGGCGCAGACTTCAATCCGGCTTAAATTGGCCGGTTGGGTGTTGGCCAGTTCGCCCGGTGCCAGGTTTTCGGCGCGCAAAGCATCCACCACGCGCAAAAACAGCGGAGCGGCGCTTTCAATGCCCACCAGCGCCGGGTTGCTGGCACCGTCAAAATTACCAACCCACACCACCAGCACATAGCGCCCAAACACCCCCGCCGTCCAGGCGTCGCGAAAACCCCAACTGGTGCCGGTTTTCCACGCCACTGCCGGGCGCGCCGGGGCATAGGTGTCCGGGCGTGGAGTTTGTTTTAACATGTCTTGCACAATAAAGGCCGCTTCCGGACTGAGTAAGGCCGGGCCATTGGGCTCGCTTACCGATTTCGCCTTGGCTGGCAATTGAGCTGGTAACCGGATTGGCAATTGATATTGCAACGGCTGCCACACCCCACGATTGGGCAGCAGCGCATACATTTGCGCCAATTCTTCCATCGTCACTTCCGCCCCACCCAAGGCCAGCGCCAGGCCGTAATGTGCTTCCGGGGCCAGTTTTTGCACGCCTGCCAGCTTCAAAAAATCATATAGATTCGGTTTGCTCAAGCGCGCGGCCAAATCCACTGCTGGAATATTGCGGCTGCGGATCAAGGCTTGCTGCGCGGGAATGGGGCCGCTGAAACGGCCATCAAAATTTTCTGGCGCAAACGAGCCAAAAGTACTGGGCGCGTCCTTTAAAATCGATTCCGAATGAATCAAACCCTGATCTAGCGCCTGGGCATAAATAAGCGGTTTCAAGGTGGAACCGGGCGAGCGTTTGCCAAACACGCCATTCACTTGCCCGGCTATCGCTTCGTTATGGTAATCACTCGAACCGACCATGGCTTTGACTTGCATGGTGCTGCTGTCGATTAATAACATGCTGGCGTTATTCACGCCTTGATCAAGCCGGGTTTTCAGGTATTCTGCCAACACCCGTTCCAGCAATAATTGGCGCTTCAGATCCAGCGCGGCATGCACTTCGCGCTCGCTACTGGTGCGCAGCAGGTAATCAACCGCGTGCGGTGCCAAAAACGGCAGCTTGGCGCGCGCTTGAAACGGCAGGGCCAGCAAGGTGGCGCTGCTGATGTGGCTGTCGTTCGGGTGGCGCGCTACCCAGAGCGCGGCCAGACGTTGGCGCGCTTGTGCCAGCGCATCGGCACCTGTGCTGTTGGCTACGTTGTTGGTGAGGCGCTTGCGCGGGTTTTGTGGAATCACCGCCAAATTTAGCGCCTCTTGTACGTTCAAACTGGCCACGGGTTTATGCCAGTAAATTAAACTGGCCGCACCGACGCCTTCAATATTGGCCCCAAACGGCGCGGTATTGAGATACGCTTCCAAAATATCGGCTTTGCTGTAGCGCAATTCCAGCCAAAGCGCGCCAGCCGCTTGCTGCAATTTGCCGCCCACGCTACGGCTGTCGATATGGTACACCCGGCGCGCCAGTTGCATGGTAATGGTGGAACCACCAATGCGGCGCTTGCCCACCGCTGTGGCGGTACTGGCACGCAGCAAAGACCATGGGTTAAAACCGGGATGGCGGTAAAACCACTGGTCTTCGTACAGCAGCACCGCTTCTTGCATGGCTGGCGCAATGTTGTTCAGCGGCGTCCATAAGCGGTATTGCTCATCGCTGGCCAGGGTTAAACGCAATAACTCGCCATTTTCCGCCGTAACACTGCGCGAGGACGGGAAATACGTCGCCAGCGCAGGCTTGGGCCACAGCCGCAGCACAAGCAAAGCAGCCAGTAGCGCCAGACCCAGCAGCAGCAAGCGCAGCAGCCAGGCCAACACCCTGCGCCGCCGCCAGCCAGAGCCGCGCCGCGCCGCGATGCGCTCTGGCAGCGTGCCGCTGCTGCTGTCGGCCCTCGCGCTTTGGCCCCAGGGGAATTTGAACCCGGTTTTCATTTGGCCGCCTTGATGGTGAATGCGCCTGCCGCCGAACGGGCAAAGATGCGGCGTTCGTACATTGCCTCGCCATACGCGGCGGGCACCACAAACGTGCCCACGTTGGTGGCGCGTACCTTATAGGTCACCTCGGTCATGCCGCTTTCCACAGAGCCGTAAAACACCACCCGGTCTTCGCGAATATCAGCATAAGTCAGGTTCCAGGTGCTCTTGCCACCCAAACGCCGCCGCCACAGCGGGGTGTCCGGCTCGTCGGCGTCAGACGGCGCGTTGAGCACCGGCTCCAGCCCGCCGGGCAGCAAATCCACCAAAGCCACTTGCGACAGGTAGCTGCGCTCGGTGGAACGTATCCGTACCCGCACCGTCAGCTCATCACCCAGCGCCGCTTCGGTCACCACCTTGCCATTCGCATCCAGCACTTCATGGATGATTGCCATCCCTTTCGAAATGGCTTCCTTGGGCAAGGTGCGCTCAAAACCCGCTTCGGCCCAGGAATAGAACAGCGGCAAATCGCCCTGGTTGCTCAGTTTTACCTTGGCCGTTGACAGCGGCAAGCTCATCTGCGCCAAAATAAACTGCTTCGGCAAGTCCATCGCCTTGGCCACGCCCTTGGCATCGACCGCACTCACACCCACCTTGCCCGCCGCCGATTCCGAGGCCGCCGTGGCATAAGCATCCACCGCCAGCATGATCATCGCCGCCGAATGGCTTTGGTAGTAACCATCGCGCACCTGGTTGGCCAATCGGGTCCAGTATTTTTCCGGTACGTCTTTCAGGCGTTTGGGGAAATGCTTGCCGACCAGGGCCACCACGGTGGCATCATGCACCATCGGGTCGTAGTAGTAATACCAGTACCAGACCCGGTTGTGGTCTTCGCCAGTCAGCATGTAGGCAAACGCCGGGTCGAGCAATTCCTGCGCCAAACCTTCTTGCTTCAAGATCTGGAAGCTGGCCGCCAGGTAGGCCGAGCCGACATCGCGCCGAATGCTGGCCTTCTCAAGCTCGGCCTTGGCGCTGCTGATGCGGGTGCGGTACTGCTCGCGCAGATTGGTCAGCGCGGCGCTGCTGTTGATGCCTTGCCGCGTCAGCAAATACGCCGCAAAAGTTTGCGCGCGCCAGATGTGCAAATCGGTCTGGCTGGTGGCAATTTGCTTTTGCAGATAGCCATTGGTCTTTTGCAAGATGTCGTTGGGCACTGGCAATTTGCGCTCTTTGGCTTCCAGCAGCAATTGCGTCACATAGGTGGTGGCGAACAGGTCGCTGGCAGCGCCCGGCCACATGCCAAAGCCGCCGTCCGAAGTTTGGCGTGAGCGCACTTGCGCCAAATAACGGTCAAGCGATTTGCGCGGGTCGGGCAATTCCGGAGAATTGATGCCGCTGCCGTTGCCACTAATATTACTACCACTGCTGCGGCTGGATTTTAACAATTGCTTGGCCAACTCGGTCTGGGTGCCGATCAATACCGCCGGGAAGATTTGGCTGGTAATTTGCTCGGTACAGCCATGCGGATACACTTCCAAATACTGGATCAAGCCGCTGGAAAAGGCCCAGGGCGAGGCTGAAACCGCCGCTTCACTACGCTGAAAGTTGGGGTACAAACTGGCCTGGCTCTTGATCTCGCCGCTGCCCTTGAATACGCCCGTTTGTAGCAGCGTCACGTAGGCCGAGGCCGGGCGGATGCTGACATCGGTGGACAGCCGCCCCTTGAGTTCGGCTTTGCCACTGCTCACCTGCGCGGAAAACACCACGCTGGCCGAACCGAGCACGGCTTTCTCACCGGGCCGCGCGCGCACCAGAAATTTGGTGCTACCTTCCGAGCGTTCGCTAATCTTCAGCACCTTTTTGGCCTCGCCCACCACTTCCAGCCCCGGTGTGACGCTTAAAGCCAGCGTCATCGGCGCATCCTTACCGCTGCCCTTGGCGTTGTTAGCCACGCCGATGCTGATTTCCACCTCGTCGCCCGGCGTAATGGCCAGCGGCAAGTTGGGCAGCAAGATCAAATCGCCGCGCACGGTGGTGGCGGTGGCGGCCGCCGCTGCGGTGTCGTCATTGATCACCACCGCCATGATGCGCAGGCTGCCGTTAAAATATTCCGGCACGGTATAGCTAAAGTCGCGGCTGCCGTCCACGTCCACCACGCCGGACCAATACACCACGGGCTTATCGGTCTTGCGCTTGAACGGGTTGAGGTTTTTGCCCAGCAAGCCTTCCTTGTCGCCGCCCGGCGCAGCGGAGTTCATCAGCTTCTTGAATTCGGGCAAAATCAAGTCCAGCGTTTGCTGCGTGCTCACTTGCAAGGCGCGCTTTTGGAAGAACTGTTTCAGCGGATCGGGGTTTTGGTAGCGCGCCACCTGCAAGATGCCTTCGTCCACTGCAAACACCACGGCGCGTGCGGCGGATTTGGCTTCCAGATGAATCTTGACTTCCTGCCCCGGTTTCACCATGGCCGGCGCAGTGAGCTTGATCTGGTTGGTGCGCCGCCCCAGGCTGGTGGCAAACGGCAGCACGCCATAACTCATCGGGCTCATGTAGATTTCATTGGAGGCCAAATCGCGGATGAATTGCACCGAAATATAGCCGCTGCCTTCAAAATCTTTCGGCAAGGTGATTTTTTGCAGCGATGCGGTCTCACTGGTGCGGAACCATTTGTGGGTAAATACCTTATCGCGCTCAATCGTGATCAAGCCGCCACCCACATACGGCGCACGGATGTTGATTTCGATATCGTCGCCGGGGTTATAGTCTTTTTTGCTCAGTGATAATTGCAGTTCGGCATTGCGATCCAGACTGCGCGAGAC
The DNA here is from genome assembly GCA_046597185.1 of Burkholderiaceae bacterium. Lineage (GTDB taxonomy): Bacteria > Pseudomonadota > Gammaproteobacteria > Burkholderiales > Burkholderiaceae_D > CAMBDR01. The sequence continues at coordinate 7,671 of JBKJLF010000021.1, forward strand.
ATTGCCCGTGCCTGCCACCGTATAGTTGACCCGCGCCAGCACCAAACCTTCACCATCGCGCACTTCATACGAAAAGTTGCCCGGGCTTTGCGTGGCCAAGGGTACGCTGGCCCCGCCAACTGCCACGCTGAAGGGCGCTTCGTTGAGCACGGTTTCCGAGGGGCGTGATTCGTACTTGAACAAGCCGTTGGGCTGTTTGATGAGCACCGACACCACGCGCCGCTCCAGCCGCACCAGCTTTAACTGCTTCACTGCCGTGGTTTTGGCCTTGGGGTCGATGGCGATCAGGCTGAACTGCTGCACGCTGTTGCGCTTGACATAGTTTAAGTCGGTATCGGTTTTGTAACCCAGCAGCCAGGGGCGGTCCGACACCAGGGCCGTGGTTTCCGCCGCCACGCTGCGTCCGCCTTCGGGTTCAAACGCTTTGGCCAGCAAGTGCAATTGGAAGGTGGCGTTTTTGAAGCGCTCCATGCTCAAATTGAAGCTGACATCGCCTTGCGCATCGGTGCTGGCCTTGGCCAGATCTTCCTGATGGTGGTCTTTGCCGCGCAGCGGGTCGTAAAACTGGTAGTCGGGGAACTGGCCAAATCCAGGGTAAGCCGGTTGCAGGGTTAAATGCGCCTCCACCCGGCGTTCCGGCGCAGGGGTGCCAAACAGGTTTTGCACGTTAATTTTGGCCGTCAATTGCTCCGGCGTGACCCAGCCGCCCTCGTTCTCGCGCGACAGCCGCGCCGTCACCTTCATGCGCTCTGGTAAAAACTCTTGCACTTTCACGCTCAAGGTGGCCAGTTGCAAGCCTGGCGTATCATTGCTGCCGGGGGCGGTGCTGCCGCTGTCGCGCGCCAGATTCAGATTGATGGTGTAGTTGCCGGTGGGCGAGCTATCTTGCGTGCTGTGGTTAAATTCGGCCATGCCGCCCACGCCCAGCTTCAGCTTTTGCCGCCGCACCACCAGGCCGCGCGCGTCGATCACTTCTGCTTCCACGGGCAAATCGGCCAGTTTTTGCACCCATCCGAGCGATTTGACGATGATGCCGACATTGATCGTGTCGCCGGGGCGATAGATGCCGCGATCCGAAAACAAAAAACCTTGCATTTGGTTTGGCAAGCCATTGGAAACAACGCCGCTGACATCAAAGCGGGACAAATCAAGATTGCGGTCAGCCCGGTTCAGCGGCAGGTAGCTTAAGTCACCAGCTTTTTTCACCACCAATACCACGGGCAGCTTTTCGCGCAGCATGCCCGCCACGCTGGGCAGATGCGCCAGACCGCTGGCGTCGGTAGTTTGGCTAAGCAGCACCGTGCCGTTGCGCGCCCAAATTTCGACCGTGGCAGAGCCAACGGGTTGGCCGTCATGAATCGATTGCACGAACACGTCGCGGCTGCCGTCAAGCCCGGTTTTGGAGACGATGCCTAAATCGGTGACGATGACCAGGCGGCGGTCGCGCATTTTGCTGTAGTCGGGCTTTTCCTGTTCGCCGCCATCGTTGTAATTGCCTTCTTCGCCGTCGCCTTCGCCGGTGTTTTCGCCGTTGCTGTCGGTGTAATAGGCGCGGCGGTCGGCGCGGTCGTTGGTATTTTCCGGCAGGCCCACTTCGGGGTCAAACGCCTGCACCGTCAGAATGAAAATGCCGCGCTTGTCGTTGGCGTCTTTGTGCAGGTATTCGGCAAAATCAACGGTTTCGTAGCTGGTTTTGCCGGGTTTGCTGTTGACTGTGATTTTTTTCTCAAAGCGCTCGGTCAGGTTGTCCGGTGTCAGGCGTGAATAGAATTCGGGGCGGGTCATATCGCCTTCGGCTTGGGTTACCAGGTGTTGCAGTTGCTGCGGCAGCAAACGCGCCAATTCAATTTTTACGCCCGGCACATCACGCACCAAGAGTGGCAGTTTTTTCTCGCCGGATAAAGCCAGCAGCGAGCCTTTGCTCATAATCGCCAGTTCCGGCGCGGAGCGTTTAATGCGGAAAATCTCCACCCGCTCGGCACCCAACTGGTAGCCGCCGATGGATTTCAAACCTTTTTGGATGCGCACAACCATAAAACGGCCCGGTTCGGCGGCAAACTTCATCGCATGCAGCTCGCGCACTTCGCGCTCGGCAGGTGTCATGTTCAATTTAATGGCTTTGGATTGTTTTAAGACTTCGGCCGTCACTTCGCTTGGGTCGCTCCAGAGCTTGCTATCACCATCTTCACCCTTGCGGGTTTCCGGCAGCATATACGCCTGCACCGCGCGCGTCATTTCTTTTTCATGCACGCTCATGCCGATACTGATTTGCAGCATGTTTTCCGGGTCGCCATTGTCGCCGGTCACAATCAGTTGTTTCAGTTCGCTGATATCGAGGCTATACAAACCGGGAATCGACAAGGCTTTGGTTTCATCATGGCCAATAGCATTGCCGCCGCGCTGGGCTTGCACGCCTTTTTCAATGGTCAAGGTCAGGCTGACGGGTTGTTCGGGGATGGGCAAGGGGTTGGAGAAGACGGTGGCCAGCAATTTAAATTTGTCGTAAGTGACGCTGAGTTTTGGCTGGCTGTTGGATTGGTTGGTTTGGCCGGGTTTGGCGGCTTTGCCGAGCAAATCCGGCGCTTCGCTGCCGGGCGTAAGTTTGAGGCGCTTTTCAAACGCTTCGGTATCCACCGGGTGGGTGAAGGCGACTTCGTATACGGCTTTGCGCAAATTGAATTGCACCGGGTCCTGGTAAAACGAGGCGTCGCGCAGCGTCATTTCAAAGCGCGCGGTGCGAAAGCTGACTTCGCCGCTAATGCGCACATGGGCGGCCACCGCCTTGGCTCCGATTTCAACCTGATATTCCATGTCGATGGGCCAATCAGCGGCGGGGGTGAATTCGAGTTGGGTCGGGCTGGTCCAAATCCACTTGCCAGCAATGGCGGGTGAGAGTTTGATATCGTTGGCTTCTTTGCCTATCTTGATCAGGGGCGCGGCGGAAGCGGAAAACACCAGCACTGCCGGGTTGGGTTTGCCGCCGCTTTCAATGGCGGTGCGCGCCGGGCCGCTGGCCGTTACGCCCGATGCCAGCGGCGTTTGCCGTGTTGGGCGCACGCTACGGAGGGCGTCAAAAAAGGCTTGCCAGTCATATTTCATCAGGCGCGGGGTGGTGGCAGCGCCCATGGCCAGCAAGACGGCAAACATGGTGAGTGCCGCGTGGTTGGCGATGGTGCGGCCTATGGGTGAAGCAAGCTCGCGTGCCCAATACACCCACCCGGGCGCTTGCCAGTGCCCCAGCACTGCCCCCGCCACGATGCGCACGGGGGTGAGTATGAGAAGCGCCAGCCGCCAGATCAAACTGGCGCAGCGGGTGATGATGGTGTTGAGGGCATTCATGATGATTTCTTCCTTTTGGGCAAGGCGTTTGGCAAGGCATTGGGCAAAGCGCGGTGCATGACCCCCGCAACCCGGGATCAAGTGAAATCATTATAAGCAGCGTGGACGGGTAAAAATCCGGTTGTGAAGATTAATTCACGGCTGTGTAGCATCGTGAACTGGACGGAAGTTTTGCAACGTGCGGGCAAGGGGCAATTACAGGCACTGCACCCCTTATGTATAGAAAATCGCGTTTTCTATACACGTGCGAATAATATGCATAAAAAATCGCGTTTTCTATACATGTCCGGGGTAATATGGTCGAAAATTGGGTTTCGATATTGTCTTTAGATAATGAGGAATGTGTATTATGGCAACTCTTGCATCACTTGAACAATTGTCCAGCAGTCGCTTTGAGCAAGCTGTCATCTTGAAAAAGCTGGCGCAGGCGAGCCGCTATTTGGCTGAATTGAAAGGGGTAACTGGCTCGATTCCCCACCATGGCATTTTGATTAATACCCTGGGGTTGCAAGAAGCCAAGGATAGTTCGGCGATTGAAAACATCATCACTACCCATGATGAGCTGTTCAAAGATGATGTGCTGCCTGAGGTATTTGCCAATCCTGCAGCCAAAGAAGTGTCACGCTATCGGCAAGCATTGCGGGTCGGTTTTGAGCAGGTTGAGCGTAGCGGTTTGTTGACCTCGAATCACATTATCGACATTCAGGCCGAACTGGAACGTAACAACGCGGGCTTCCGAAAGCTGCCTGGTACCGCGCTTAAAGATGGGTATGGTCAAACCGTTTATACGCCACCGCAAGACCCCGGCGAAATTGTGGCCTTGATGGGGGATCTGGAGCGCTTTATTAACGACAGTGATTTATTTGACGCTGATCCTTTAATCAAAATGGCTTTAATCCACCATCAATTTGAAAGCATCCACCCGTTTTATGATGGCAATGGGCGTACAGGGCGGATTGTGAATGTGTTGTACCTGGTCAAAGAAGGTTTGCTCAATAGCCCGGTTTTATACTTATCGAACTACATTGTGCAAACCAAAGCCGACTACTATCGCTTGCTACAAACTGTGCGCACCGAAGACCGTTGGGAAGAATGGGTCTTGTATATGTTGGAAGCGGTCGCTCAAACGGCTTTGCAGACAATTGGCACGGTTGAGGCAATTAAAGGGGTGCTACAGGATTACAAGCAGCGCATTCGCACGGGCTATAAATTTTATAGCCAAGACCTGATCAACAATTTGTTTGCCCACCCTTACACCAAAATTGAGTTTATACAGCGCGATTTACAGGTTTCACGCTTAACAGCCAGTAAATACCTGGACGAATTAACGGCAGGCGGCTTTTTGGAAAAACATAAGGTTGGGCGCGGCAATTATTATGTGAATATCGCCTTGCGGGCGATTTGGGACAAGGACGGCATTTGATCCTTGAAGCCGCCCCGCATTCATTTGGCAAAAATCGCCAACGCTTGACCAAAACAGCCCGTTGGCGTGGCCGAGGCGTCATTGGCATCGATAAACCCGGCCAATTTGAAGCCCAGCATCTGGACAAACAGGGTGATAATGGTTTCTTTGTCGAGAAAGGTATCCAGATGGCCGTTGGCCACGCCATTGGCAAGGGCCGTGATGCGATGGTCGAAAATTTCGCGGTGGGATCGGTCTTGCAGCGTCAAAAAACTGAACATAAAAGTGCCACCCGGTTTTAAGCTGCGGTAGCAATCCCGCGCATACAGAAATATCTCTTCCAGAACCAGATGGGTAAACAAACTCCAGGAAAAGATGATGTCCAGGCTGGCATCGGGCGCATTGATGGAATAGTCGGGATGCACAAAGAATTGGAAACCAGGGTTTTTCAGGGTGGCATAGTCCACCAATTCCGGGATGATGTCCGCACCCTGATACTGCCCGACCCAGCCATGGCGTTGCAGCGCGCTGGCGGTGCGGCCACAGCCACAAGCCAAATCGTAAATGGCATGGCCATTTTTCAGGCCAAGCCGCTCTAAAACGGCATAATGCTTGTCGCCGGATTCCTGGAATATGTCCAGCGTCTGGGAGCCAATCGCCTTGGCCATCGCCAAATCGTAATTGTCAGGATGCGCGGCAATCAGCTCGCGTACCAGCTTGGTGTAATCCCTGATGGAATGACTTTCAGTATCAAAGCGGGAGATTTGTCTGCCTTCCTCTTTCCCATGCTTGCAGTAATGCTCGTAGCCGGAGCTTAATATACCTCGTTCCACGTCAGCGCGCACGTCGTCATGCATGCGCAGGTAGATTGCTTCATTGAATTTGCTGTCATCCATGGGAATCGTTTTTCAAAAGTCAGGTGGAAACGGGATTTTAGCCGCTTCCATTAGGGTTCGGTCTATTTTTCGCAAAAAAACGCGGCTGACGTGATTTTAATCGCGCCAGCCAGATTGGTGTCGGTTATTTCATTGACCACGCTTGGATTTGCTCAATCGTGGCCGTGGCCCCGCCGCATACGATGAACACCACGTTTTGGTAAGCTGCTAGTTCGGCCGCCTGGCTGTACGCCAGGGCGAGACTCGCGCCACAGGCGGGTTCCACCAGAATCCTATGGTCGGCAAGAAATTGAGTGCAGGCGGACAGCGCTTCTTGGTCACTGACCAGAACACTGTGAATCGGGTGTTTTTTGCTCCAGTCAAAGGCTTGTTGACAAACCCGTTTGGCCCCCAGCGAGCTCGCCATGCTGGCGATTTTTTCAATTTCAACCGGGTGCCCGGCCCGTATTGCCGCATGGAAGGAGGCTGCGCCTTCGGTTTCCACCGCCAGAATCGGCACATCGCCCCAGCCATTGCGGTGTAACCCTTCAGCCACGCCCGAAAGTAGGCCGCCACCGCCAACAGAGAGCACAATCGCACCCGGTTTCAAGCCCGAGGCGGCGATTTCATCGATCATGCTGGCATGGCCTTGCCACAGCAGCGGGTTGTCGAAGGGGTGTAAAAACGCATCGGTCGCCCCTATCAGTGAGAGCGCATAGTCATTGGCTTCTTGCCAGGAAGCGCCATGTACGATAACGCTGGCCTGTTCCAGCGCCAGCAATTCTTTGGCGCGGGCGGTGGTGGTTTCCGGCACGATGACGGTGACTGGCACGCCCAATTTGCGCCCTGCGTAAGCCACCGCTAAGCCGGCGTTACCGCCGGATGAAGAAATAAAGCGCTGCGCGCCCTGCGCAGCAAAGGTTTCGCAGGCCAGACCAATGCCGCGAATTTTAAAGGAGCCCGGTGCTTGCAATGCATCCAGCTTGAGCCAGACGGAACGGCCCGCGCGCAAACTTAACTGACGCGATTCGATGAGAGGGGTTTCAATGTGTAGTGGCATGGTGAGATTGCTCAGCTAGTAATGATCGGCTTTCATTCTTATTGGCCATCCTCATCGGCAAACAATTGCTGCAAACGCCGGGGATAATGGTTCAAAAAGTCCTTGGTTACCGCGTAGTGATCGGTGTCTTCATATTGTGTTTCGTTAATCCCATCTTCATCAAATAGCAGGATTTTGGCGCGTGGGTAAGCCAGCAAGATCGGTGAGTGGGTGGCAATAATAAATTGCGACCCGGTTCTGACCAATTGATCAATTGCCACCAGCGCGGCCATTTGGCGGTTGGGCGAGAGCGCGGCCTCGGGTTCATCCAGCAGATAGAGGCCGCGATCACGGAATTTATGCACCAGCAGCGCCATAAACGCTTCGCCATGCGAGCGCGCATGGAGTGATTTATCGCCATAGCCACGCAAATAACCGACTTCATCCATATAGGTTGCCACGTTAAAAAAGCTTTCTGCACGCAAGAAAAAACCGTCATCCGGGAAGCGCGTATCACGCGACAGGCGCAACACCGAGTGCAAGGGCGAAGTCGATTCGGTGGTTTGGAATTGCACATTTTTGGTGCCACCCTCGGCACCATAACCCAGCGCCAGCGCCAGGGCTTCCAGAACCGTCGATTTGCCCGCGCCATTTTCGCCGACAAAGAAAGTCACATTCGGGTGGAACTTGATTTTCTCCAGATCGCGCACTGCCGGAATATTGTAGGGGTAGCTGTCCCAGTCGATACCCATATCGGTGCGGAAGGCTGCGGAAAAAAGGTAGGGTTTGGTGGCGATGGACATGATTTGTGTTGATTGAAAACGATGGGATAAATGATACCCGAAACTTGTGAGGGGAAAGTCATTCCGGTCATCATGCCCAAAGTTTCAAGCGCCTTCAGTACCAACCGTGGGTGATTTGGCATCACCTTTGCCTAAAAAACGCCCCCATACTTGCTCGCTAAATCCAATGATATATTGCTGTTTCGAGATTAACACCGGGACACCCTTGATTTTCAGCGTTTCATAGGTTTTTCTTGCTTGCGCGTCTTGATCAATGAGTGCGCTGCTAAGTGGCAGGCCAATGGCAATTGCCAGCGCAATGATAGCGACGTTAATCGCCATCGATCTTAAATTTTGTTTTAGTCTCATACGATATTTCAATTAAAAATTAATAACCAATGTGCTCTATTCAAACTGCGACTCAAACCGCACCGAAAGCGTGGTTCGCGAAAACTGGTTGGAAGACGTTTGCAGCGCCGGGTCACCAGCGAATTGCGTCAGCGTCCTATTATTGGATGCCAACAAATCCTGCAGGGAAATAATCAACTTGCGTTGCGGCGAAAAAGTCCATATTGCTTTGGTAGAAAGGGTTTTATAGGTGTCCGTGTAAATTCGCCTGTCACTTGATGCCTGCCACCAATTGGCCGGGTTGAATAACAGATCGGCTTGTAATTCCAGCGGGTTATCGCTTAACTTATAACTCAGGCCCATTCGGCCAGACCAAGGTTGCTGGCGCGCCAGCCGATTGTCCGGGCCAGGTATGGTACTGATTTTGGATTGGTTCCATTGCAAGCTGGCGTTAATGCCAAGATTGGGCGCTTTCTCTATCCAGTCACTCAATTGCGTATCCATCCCAAGCGTGATGCCATATGCGGTGGTGTTACCCACATTGCGCGGACGCGTCACCCAGCGCGGCACGCTGGCCCAAGGCACCACCTCAAGTTGGGTAATATTTGCAAAGGTATCGTTTATCCGGCGGGAATACCCGCGCACGCTCCATTGGCTTTCCTTGCCAAATTGGTTTTCCAGCGCCAGATCCAACCCCCAGCCATTTTCGTATTTGAGTGCGGGGTTACCCACCCGATCCGGCGTGTTGGGATCATTCGCACTGCAGCCGCCATTTTTAGTGCATAAGCTGGTGCCGGCGATGTCGGGGCGCGGGTCCAACATCGCCGGGCCGATGTTGGAAAAACTGCGCGCCACACCCAGCGTGATGATTTGTTTGCCTTCGGGGTCCAGTTTCCAGGCAAGGTTAAGTGAAGGTGCTGACAGATTGGCGGTGACCCGGGCTTGTATTTCACCAGACTCCAGGCGAACATTGCGCCGTTCCTGTCGCCAACCTAATTTTAAGTCCAGCGTGTCGGACACCTTCCAGTCATCTTGCAACCATGCAGCATTAGTCAATGACCTTAACTTTGCCCGATACGGGCCTAATAGATCACCCGTTTCGCTGATGCCGTTCACCACGGTGCCGTGATCGGTGGTTTGGCTCGAAAGTTTCGATGAGAGCGCAAACTGTACTTTATGGCCGTTATGGTTGGCCAGTGCGAGTTGCCATTGGCCATTTAAAAATTTTTTGACCGAATCGTCAGTCACATTGAGTTGATTGAACAGGCTGGGCGACCAAACCGTGTTGGCATCCCGGTTTTGCTTTTGCCTGTCCTGGGTCAGATCGAGTTGCGCCGTCCAGTTGCCGCCATTGGCCAATTTATGACGCCATTGATTGCTCATCGCCACACTGTGTACTTTGAGCAAATCCGCGAATTGGGCCGAGTAAGGGCGAATGCCGCCATCCGCAAATGGCGTACCGCTGGTTAAGGTCGTGTCGTCGTCCTGCCCGATCTTATAAGAAGCCAAATCCAGCTTAAACTGTAACTCGTCGGCCTGAGTTGGCTTCCAGGTTAGCGAGGGTGATACAGAAACAGTTTGGCTCAAAAACCTGGTTTCTGTTGATTCGGCACTGCTACCACCCAGCCCATTGCGGTTTGTCCATACCCACCTTGCGTCGCCATGCTGGCCTGTACGCTCTTTGGCGGCTTCAGCGGTAATATTAAAAACGGTGCCGGTCGGTTCACGCCAGCCCCCTTGCAGGCTCACACTGCCCATGCCACCCAAGCCATTGCTGCCAATATTCAGGTTGACTTGTTTGGGGAGAGCCTTACGCCGATTGCGTGTGACGACATTGATCGAGCCAGCCAAGCCAAATGCACCGGAATCAGCACTTGCGCTATGGATAATTTCCACACGGTCTACCAAGGCAGGGTCCATTTTCAGAGGATCAGCACCGCCTGTAGTCGGCTGCCCATCCAATAATGTTTGCGTGTAACCCGGCAATCCTTTCAGGCTGACGCTGCCATTAGCACTAATACTGACGGCGGACTCGCGCCGTAGTGCTTCGGCGACGGTACTGGCAGCAGTACGATCCAGCCACTCACGTCCCAAAACAATTTTCCCCGCCAATACCTCACGCGTGCCGGAAGATTCAATCTTTGCGCCCTGCACGGTGACTTTTTGTGGTTCTTGCTTATCCTCAGCCTGTTGGGCCTTGGATTCCATACCGATGGATAACAGCGAGCAGGCGATTGCCGCCGACACGGTGTTATTGCGTACTATGACACTCAATTGGGAAGCGCTTTCACTCATTTTTATTTACCTGATTAAACATTGTCAGATGAAGATTAGGGGATCTGATTGGTTTTTTGCGTTTGATGCAGATTCAGATGCTGCACCATCATTCTTTTTTTACGTTTGCCATTATAGTTGAAACTTTTATATATTTTTGGACAATTGCCAACTCCCAGTCCAAATTCTTCTTCGCAGCATGGCATGCCTGTGGATTGCGTATCGGCTACACAACTTACAGCAAACATAAAAATACCAGAAATTATCAACTTCAGTGGGCTTCCACTATAAAATACCACAGGGCTGCCGAACCTATTGGTCAGCAATCCAATTTAATTTAGCGTGAAACAACACAGTTTTTGGGTGAACATGCCCGCGCAGGAAAAACGCGCTTCTGTGGTTATTTCACAATTCGGGGCGTTGCGGCTGCGCATCATGAAAGTTAGTCACAAAAATCATTAAGCGCTAAATTTTGACAATGACCAAGTCACAGTCCAAATTCTGCTTCGCAGCGTGGTTTGCATATGGGTTGCGTATAGGCCACACAACTTACAGAAAACATAAAAATACTCGCAATTAGCAACGCCAACGGCACTCCCTTATAAAATACCACGGGGTAGCCGAACTTATCGGTCGGCACCCCAATTTGTTTATTTGCAAAAATCAATACTTGCGCTGGCTTTACTTTTTGACATCACATTTTGCTTGGCAAGAACTCATCGTTCCACCTTCCCGGCCGCATTCGTACATGCATACCAGCTCTCTTGCAAAAGCTGAGAGGGCAACTGTTGAAAGCATAACAGCAACAAATAATTTTACGGATTTTTTCATGATTAAATTCAAATAAAAGGTTAATAAAAAACTACAAACATGTTTTTAGCTAGAACTAAAGCTGCTTACCTGCCATCTACTATTTTTACAACCTATTTGTAATGACCAGATGGGTGGAAAAAACAGCGAAGCTGGCAATTAGATCAAGGAAGCCGTAAGCCTTTCGCGCCCTGCCTCGCCACGCCCCTTGTAGTTGCTGTGCAGTATGCTACTTGGTTTAGCAACCCAACCCAACCAACCGCTTTCTCAGCTAAAGTGCGGTACTTTATTGGCTTTAGCATGCCGTGTCAAGCGGCAGCAATTCTCAATTTAAAAAATACCATAAAAGCAACAGTGTATTTCCATTACCACACTGTCTTCAACAGCACCAAAATATGTACAAATAAAGCTTGTAAACATTTGCGAAACCTGTTAACTTGCCATGAAGTAATTTTTAACACTTCTGGAGTAGTTGCCATTAGCCAAGCCGTCCAATTCCCAGCGTTTAGCGCCGCCACCCTGATCGAACAGGTGGGTAGCGTTTTTGCGGGTCTGCCAGACAGCAGGGGTAAAAGCAACAATAAAAAGTACGAAATGAAGGATGCCGCACTTTCCGCA
>JBKJLF010000035.1:0-14298 GCA_046597185.1 Burkholderiaceae bacterium
TGGGCGCGCTGGTGGCCGGGGTGGCACATGAACTCAATACGCCGCTGGGCAATAGTTTGATGATGGCCAGTGCGATGCAAGAAAACATGCAGGAGCTGGAGCAAAAAATTCGTACCCAAACCTTGCAGCGCGGTGATTTGCAAGCCTATCTGGAAGATGCGCAGCAAGCCACCAGCCTGATCATGCGTGGTTTATCGAGTGCGGCAGATTTGGTGAACAGTTTTAAACAAGTGGCGGTGGATCGTGCGACCGCGCATCGTCGGGTGTTTGACTTGCACCAAACCCTGCATGAAATCGTCGCCACCATGATGCGTAAGATTCGCCCTTTGGGGCATGATATTGAGTTGGACGTGCCAAGCGATATCGAAATGAACAGCTACCCCGGCCCCTTGGGGCAAGTGGTCGCCAGCATGATCAATAATTCCATGTTACATGCGTTTGAAGGGCGCGAACATGGTCATATGCGCTTGAGTGCCCAGGAAGTGGAAACCGGGCGCGTGCAAATTCAGTTTCGGGATGACGGACTCGGCATTCCCGAGCAAAATATTTCGCGCATTTTCGACCCTTTCTTTACCACCAAAATGGGGCAGGGCGGCAATGGCTTGGGATTAAATATCTGCTACAACTTTGTGACCACGCTATTGAACGGCAATATCAGTGTGACTAGTGTGGTGGATGAGGGCACTTGCTTCATTCTCGATTTACCGCTGACCGCGCCGGAGCAGGTTGGGAATTGATTATTTTTTTTTGTGATGTCTGGCAAGGAACGTATTTTATGATTCAATTGTTTCGAATATATTCAACCCTGTATCGTTGGGGCATTCCGATTTTGCCGCGTTTGCTGTATATGGTTAATCGCATCCTGTTTTCAGTGGCCTTGCCGCCCTCGGTGAAAGTGGGCAAACGCGTCACGTTTGCGTATCAGGGCCTGGGCCTGGTGGTGCATGCGCGTGCGGTGGTGGGCAATGATGTGTATATTGGCGCGCAAGTGATTATTGGCGGCAGGAGTGGTGAACATGCCGTGCCTGTGATTGAGGATGGCGTGTATCTTGGTGCGGGGGCCAGGGTATTGGGGCCGATCACCATAGGCGCAGGGGCCACCGTGGCTGCGGGGGCGGTGGTGATTGCGGATGTGGTTGCGGGTGCCGTGGTTGCGGGCGTGCCTGCCAAACCGATTCGCGCGACTCGTAAAGAAACGCAGGCGGGTGGTTGATGTTTATTGCTAAAATCGTGGGCAAGTCGCAAGCGGCCAAAGAGGAATCCCGCACATGAAAATGACCAAGCTGCATATTGAAGGTTTTCGCTCGTTGCGCGACGTGACGTGGCTGCCGGGTGCTCTGAATGTGGTGATCGGGCCAAACGGTTCGGGCAAGTCGAATCTGTTGGCGTTTTTGGAGTTGATCGCGGTTTCAGCACAAGGGCAGCTTGGCAAGCATGTTCAATCGTCAGGCGGCATGGATGCGCTGGTTTGGGATGGTGTGGCGACAGCAATCCGATGCGGGCTTGATATTGCGCCGGGCGCAATAAACAATTTTCCTGCACGCTACGATCTGGAGTTGTTGCGATTGGGTGGTAGCAGTTCGTTCCGGATTGGTACGGAAGAGTTCAGCGGCGCGGTGGATGGGGATGCGCCGTTGCCACATGTGGGCGGCAAATTTTTGCAAAGAAGCGGCAGACAGGCGAAATTTGCCGTTAAAGCTGGGCAATTTGAGACCTTGCCCGAAGATGTACTGGCTGATGAAGAAAGCCTGCTGGCCATGCTGTGGCCGGTTGGCAATGCAACCATCAAGACACTCCGGAGCGAATTGGTATCGATTTCAATCTATCGTAATATCAACACCAGCCCCGACGCCCCCATCCGGCACGCTGCCATCACCCGCATGGAGCAACGTGTTGCACCTGATGGCCAAAACCTGATTTCAGTGTTGCACACGCTGTACACCAGCGACCGCAACTTCAAAAATGATATCAATGCCGCCATGACCGCTGCATTCGGCGATGATTTTGATGAACTCGTCTTCCCGCCTGCGGCTGACCAGCGTATTCAATTACGCGTGCGCTGGAGGTCGCTCAAACGCGAGCAATCTGCGGCGGATTTATCGGATGGGACATTGCGGTTTTTGTATCTGCTGGCAATTTTGGCCAGCCCATCACCGACCCCCGTTATTGCCATTGATGAACCGGAAACCGGGTTGCACCCATCCATGCTGCCAGTGATTGCAGAATTTGCGATGGATGCAGCGACCCGTTCACAAGTGATTTTAACCACGCACTCGCCACAGATGCTGGACGCCTTCGGTGCCACCCGCCCAACCACGACCGTGGCGCAGTGGCAAAATGGTGAAACGACTTTGCGCACCATCAAGGATGCGGATTTGGCTTACTGGTTGAAAGAGTATTCGCTGGGGGCCTTGTTCAAATCGGGCGAGTTGGAGCAAATGGCATGAAGTTCATTCTGTTTGTTGAAGGGCATACCGAAGACAAGGCTTTGCCAAAATTTCTGAAAAGGTGGCTTGATCCGCAATTGCCCAGCCCGGTAGGCATTAAAACAGTGCGCTTTGAAGGCTGGCCGCAATTGGTCAAGGATGCACCGACCAAGGCCAGAATGCATTTGCAGGGGCCGGACAAGGCGGACATCATCGCCGTCATTTCGCTGTTGGATTTATACGGGCCAACCATCTACCCTGAGCATGTTAGCAGTGCGGCAGCAAAACATGACTGGGCCAAACAATTTCTTGAAGCAGCAGTCGGGCAGGAGAAGTTTTTTCAGTTCTTTGCGGTGCATGAAGTGGAAGCATGGTTGCTGAGTGATCCGACAATTTTCCCGCCAGAAGTCAGGAAGGTGCTGCCGCCCAAAGCCAAGCAGCCGGAAACAGTCAATTTTAACGAGCCGCCAGCCAAGCTGCTGGAGCGGCTGTATTCCTTGCATGCCAAGCGGTCATATAAGAAGGTGGTGACCGGAAAAGAGCTGTTTGACAAACTTGACCCTGGTGTGGCTTATCGGCAGTGTCCGAAGCTAAAGTTGTTGTTGGATAAAATGCTGGAGTTGGCATTAGATGTGGGCTAAGAGGCGCAAGCAAAGCGTTGATTTACCTTAAGCCCTTGTGCGCTGCTTGTTGGGTTGAATGTTTTAATACAATCACGCCACCAAAAGCGCACTTTCCTGTATGCTTGGTAGCGCCACCACATTGCCCCGTTGCCATCATGACCCATTTACCCCAACAAATCGCGCCACTTAAATCCTGGGATGAGTTTGAAGACTTGTGCTTTGCCTTGTTCCAAAAGGAATGGCAGAACCCGATGGCGCAAAAGCACGGGCGGCCCGGTCAGCCGCAAAACGGGGTGGATGTGTTTGGCGAGAATCCGCAATATAGTAGGCTGTGGTATGGAGTGCAGTGCAAGCGCAAAGGTGGCAATAGTGTTGCAAAATTAACTATTGCTGAAATTGATGAGGAACTGGAAAAAGCCGATACCTTTACACCCAGGCTGGCGCATTGGATCATTGTCACCACGGCAGCAGTCGATGTTAAATTGCAAGCGCATGCGCGCACACTCACTGACCATCGCAGGGCCGCTGGATTATGCCCGGTCACTGTGTATGGTTGGGGCGATATTGAAGTGCTGCTGCTGAAGCATCTGGAGGTTACCCGGCGCTTTTATCCCAGTCATTTTGAAGCTGTTGCACCGCCGCCCAAATTTCACGTCCCGCAGGCATTTCACCTGAGTGATTACTTTTCCGACCCCTTGGATAATTTGCAAACCTTGCGCACGCAGCTACAGGCGCAAGGTGAAACGGCTGTGCTGGCCAAAACCAATGTGCAAGGCATGGGCGGCGTGGGTAAGACGCAGTTGGCGCTGAAATACAGCGAAGTTTTCCGGGAATCGTATGTCGGCGTGTGGTGGTTCAGTGCGGAAACCCAAGGCGGGCTGGAATCGGATTGTCTTTTGTTTTGCGAAAAGCAAGGCATACCCGTGGCGCAAAACGAATCGCCCGGTAATGCGGTGCGCGATTGGTTGGCCGGGCAAGCCAATTGGCTGCTGATGTATGACAATGCCGAAGACGTGAATATGGTGCGCCCGTTCTTTCCGAAAGGGGGCAAACACCACCTGCTGCTGACATCGCGTAATCCAAACTGGGCTGGCATGACGGCCTTGCCCTTGGGCGTGTGGAATGAAGAACAGGGCTTGCTGTTTTTGCGGGCGCGGTTACAGCAAGCGCACGGTAGTGCTGCTGAACTGAAAGCCTTGTCCAAGGCGCTGGACGGCTTGCCGCTGGCGCTGGAGCAAGCGTGTGCGTATATTTTGAGTCGTAAAATATCGGTGGCGAAGTATGTTGCTGCGCTGGCGCAGAATGAAACCGCCACCCGGCTGCTGAACCGGAAAGATGCCAGCGGTTGCCCGCGCGCGGTGCTGGCCACCTTGTCGCTGGCGTTTGATCAATTGTCAGCGGCGGCGCAGGAATTACTCAAGCTTTGTAGCTGGATGGCTGCGGAACCGATACTCGCTTCTTTGTTCACCGAACAGCCCGATGAATTGCCATTGGCGCTACGCGAGGCGGTGCAAGATGAGATGGCTTGGTGCGACACCTTGGCGGAACTGGAAAGCTATGCGCTGTGCCAAATTGCACCCGTGACATTGACTGACCATGTGGGCAACCCCGGTGAGGAAGTGAATTGCTTGAGTTTTCATCGGTTAACGCAGGCCGCAGCACAGATTGCCGCAGATGGTAGAGCAACGCTTTTGATTTTAACTTTGCCTAATGAACCCAGGCAGCCGAACAACTGGCCGCGTTACAAAGCCTTGATGCCGCATGTAGCGTATATGAATGAACACTATCAAGAACAATGGGGCGGAGAGCGCCAACTTTGGTGGTTATTGAGTGTACAGGCGCTTTATCTGAAGGCAGGGCCTGCGGCGTATCAAAGCGCCCATCTGTTGTATTTGCGGGCGCTGGCCTTAGCAGAAAAAACACTTGGGCCAGCACATTCTGAGACGGGAATAATTCTAATCAACTTGGCTGTGTTGTATAAGGCAATGGGCAAATACGACGCAGCCTTGCCGCTGAGTTTGCGCGCACTGGCGATAGTGGAAGAAACACATGGGCCGGATCATCCTGATACGGGAACTTGCCTTAATAATCTGGCAGAGGCGTATCGCGCCAAGGGGGACTATGACAATGCATTAGCGCTATTTTTGCGGGCACTGGTGATAGCGGAGAAAGCGCAGGGGCTAAAACATACTGATATGGGTAGTATTCTGAATAATCTTGCAGGCATATATCGCGTCATGGGGAATTTTCCTGCTGCTTTAGCCCATTATCAACGAGCAATGTCAATTTTAGAAAAAGAGAAAGGGCCGGAACACCCTATTTGCCTGAATAATTTGGCAGTGCTATACAAGGCTATGGGCGATTATGAGGCTGCCTTGCCACTTTTTCAGTTAGCGCTTAATATTACTGAAAAAGTGTATGGGTTAGTGCATCCTGTAACGGGGGTGCGCCTGAATAATCTGGCAATGTTATATGAGGCCAAGGGCGATGATGCTGCGGCCTTGCTACTTTTTCAAAGGGCGGTGGCAATAGCGGAAGAAGCGCTTGATCCAGATCACCCCAATTCAAAATCATTCCGAGCCAATCTGGCTGTCCTTCAAACCAAAATGAATTTGCCAGCCTGACTACTGCGAACCACTGCGTCACCCGCCCGCCATGTTAAAAAAATGACTGGCGTGCGCTTGCAAACACGCCAGTCAAAAAACTCGTGGGCGGAGACAAATCAAACCACGAGGCATGGCAAACGCCGGGCCTATAGCGCAAAACCCAAACGGCGCAACACGGGCAGGGCGGCTTCATCGCTACGGCTCATGTCATCACTGGCTTGTTTGCGCGCAATCAGCAATTGGTGCAGGTGCAAAATCGTCGCAGGCACGGGCGCAATTGTGTCGGCAGCATCTGGCGGTATTGCGCTGTTTTCCGGCTGCGGCCAAGCGCTTTCAAATGCTGCTTGGATTGTGTCATCCAACTTGGCCAAGGCTTGGCTGGCATATAGCCGGGTGCCGAGGATGTTTTCCAGTGCGCTGAGTGCATCTTCCGCATAGGCGGCTTCATTATTAAGCGCTACTGATTTCATAAAATATTCTCATTAGTATCAATAAAAAACCAAAAACAACACCAAGCCAATGTATTTGTTCGTTGTTTCAGGGTACGGTTTCATTTTATAAATCAACAGGCGTGTAAAAACCGCCAAATCACCAGATCTGGTGTGTAATACTGGCGCATGTGTTTGTGAAGGTAGGAACAGAAACGCTAGGGTATCACTATTAATGTTACTTGTAAGCGGAATTTATCACAATATGTTGTCCCAATTTAGCAAGCGACTCAAAGAAGAGCGCAATCGACTCGGCATGAATCAGGAAGATTTTGCCATTGCGGGTGGTGTCACGAAAAATACTCAGGTGGCGTATGAGGCGGGTGCACGCCCGCCGGATGTGGACTATTTGTTCAAGATTGCCGATTTGGGCGTTGATCTGTTCTTCTTGCTGGCGCGTGAAAAGGACTGGACCGGTTTGGCCCCGGAAGTGACCGAACTCATTACCGTATTCAAGGGTTTGGGGCCATCGCAGCAAGCTTTGTCGTTCGCCATGATGACGCTGTTTTCGGGCGCACCAGGCGAAAAAACCGCGACCGCGCAAGACATTTGGCGCAGTGCGCGCATGCTGCGTGGCTTTATGGCCGCGCCCGACGATGAAAAATCCATTGTCGAACATACGCTTGCCACCTTGCGGGTTGAAGGCGAAAATTGAATACCCGGATATTAGCCTGTTAAAATTGCATGCGCTGCATCCATCAGATGAACCGTAGCATTAGCGTAGACAGGTGAAATAAAACATGATAGACATAGGGGAACGCCTTAGCCTTGAGCGGGAACGCCTGGGTTTAAACCAAACGCAGATGGCCGAACTGTTTGGCAAGCATAAAAACACGCAGGTCAAGTACGCAAATAATGAAAAGTCGCCCACTGCGGCGACTTTGGCGATGTTGGCTGAACAAGGGGTTGATATGCATTTCCTGTTCTATGGCCGCTATGCCGAAGCGGCGGCCACTTGGATCAACGTGATTCAGGTAGAGCGTTAAGGCTACTGCCCATGCCAATACTTCATAGGCGCACAATTCGCTGACATCTGCCCCCAATTTTGATGAGCTAAATCGAAGTGTCCCAAGGAGGAGCAAGGTCGCGCCACTTAAACCTGCAATATAAAAGTAACTGTTTGGCGGCATGCTTAAGAGTAATAATGACAAAATGCCTTCTGCCAAACACAAAAGGCTACCTTATGCGATCTTTGCGGAGGTTTGCTCTAAATCAACTAAAGCAATGGGCTTGCCGATTGCGAAAGAATACTTCATGTTTTTTAATTCCTGGTTAGTCTAATAGCTGTTTCAAAATACATGGCCGAGCCAAAAATGCCATTTAACTTGGTTTTGGTGGTGGCGTAGGAAATGGCGGTGGCAGCAGGTCAACTAAATCAGGTGCTTGGGTAATGTGCGGTGGTACAGGTGGAACAACGTGGTCGCCATTAACCAATCAGCGTGGTTTGGTAGCGGCCAACCAGTTGTGCAGCGGGCAGCGAAGAAACAATCCGAATCGCGGTGCCTGGCGCTGGTGCGGGAATGAACGTGATGCCCGCGCTCACTGGATGTGCCGTGGTATCTCCCATTGGCGATTGGCATTGCGCCGTTTTGGGGTTGAATTCATTGCAGCGATAAACGCTGTGCGGATGAATTTCAGTATTGGCTGTTGTCAGTTTGATGAGTGCGATTTCTTTGATCGATAAAAGGCGATCTATTTCGGCCAATTCACAGCCCTGGGCATTTTCGTGGTCAGCCACGTATTTTTCCAAAGCGATGGCAGCGCTTGGGGCGGCGATACGTTGGTTTTGCGCTTGCAAGGCCGCAAACGCGGGCAGATAAGTGCATTTGTCCTGCGCGAGCGCGCTACCTGCGTAGCACATGACCATCACTGCCACGGCGCACGCTTTTAAGCATTTGGTTGGATATGGTTTCATTTTGTCTTTATATTATTTGTGTACGCATGTAGAATCGCCAACTTGTGATTTTTTAAAGTGTATAAAAATCAATTTCAGCGCTAATCTATCTTTTTTAGTAGATCTATTTTATGCCAATGACACGTTATTTTGCCGATGAAATGGCAAGCGCTTACAAGACTTTACGAGCTGGCGACTTCAAACCTTCCTACGATGTCATCATCACCAAGCTGACCAAGTTCTCTTCCCCCGCAGGCCCCCACGTTGCGCATGCGAGTGTGCTCCCCAAACTGCGTCGTTGTTTGATTACGGATGGCAATTTTGGCTTGTTTTCCGCTGGGAAAATGGTGGGCGTGCAGCAAGGCACATTGGCTGCCACCGGGGATTATGATGGCAACCGGGTTGGCGACTATTCAAAATGCAATGTGACGACCAATGATAAACTGGCGGCCCTGGTGTTGTTTCGGTATATCGCAGAACGTTTGCGATTTCGGCACCGCACCTGAATTTGCAACAACCGCGCATGATCCTGTTTTCTTGCGTTTGAAATTTCGGCCAGGCGTTTGAAATTTCGGCCAGGCACCAGAGAGTTGTTAATTGAAAATACGACGCGAGTGGGCGGGAAGGCGCATCCAGGATAAACGATGCGCCCATTTTTTGCAGATTACTTCTTTTTGGCCAAAATCACTTCAATCTCATCCATAATTTTATTCATCCGCTCAACCAAAGCTTGATAAGGCGCGGGCGCGGCCAAATCCACCCCGGCTTGCTTGATCATCTCATACGGATATTGCGAACCGCCCGCTTTTAAAATATCCAGATAGCGTTCCCGCGCACCCGGTACGCCCTTCAAAATTTGGTCGCCAAAGGTGGTGCCTGCGGTAAGTGAGGTGGCATATTGGAACACATAAAAACGCCGGTAAAAATGGGGGATAAAGACCCATTCCACCGTCACCTTGTCATCAATCTTAACCACGCCTTGGGCGTCGCCATGGTAACGCTTTAAAAGCTCACCATAGATTTTGGTAAAGCCAGCCCCGCTCAAAGCTTCACCCTTATCAACCCTGGCGTGGGTTTCCCGGTCAAATTCGGCAAACATGGCCTGACGGAAAAAGGTGCCGCGCAGGTTTTCCAGCGCGGAACCCAAATATAACAGACGCTCATCATCCGATTTGGCGATTTTTAATACATGGTCGAGCAATAATAATTCGTTGGTGGTCGAAGCGATCTCCGCAGTAAAGATCGGATAGTCGGCATTGATGAAAGCTTGATTTTTGTTGGCCAGGGCGGAATGAATCGCATGGCCCCACTCATGCGCCAAGGTGGAAACCGATTCGTAATTGTCATAGTAGTTGAGCAGCAAATATGGGTGGACATCGTAGGCAGCGCCATTGTTGTAGGCACCCGAGCGTTTGCGTGGGCGTGGATAAACATCCATCCAGCGTTGTTGTAAGCCAGCTTGCATGATGCTCACATAATCCGGCCCCATTGGTTTGACCGAGTCGAGCATGATCTGCACGCCTTCGGCAAGCGGATATTGGCGCTCACCTTTGATCAGCGACGGGTAAAGATCATGGTATTGCATCTCGTTGACGCCCAATAGCTTGGCGCGCAATTTGAAGTAGCGGTGCAAGGTGGGTAAATTGGCATTGGCTTGCTCAATCAATCGGTCGTAGACCGCCACCGGCAATTTATTTTCATCCAGCGCAGCCGCAATCGAACTGGGATGGTTGCGCACTTTGGCATACACCCAATCGCGCTTTAATTGTTCATACAGGGTCGCGCCCAGGGTGCGTTCAAAATCCTTGAAGCGGCTCCAAAATGCATCAAACACCAGCTTGCGGTCGGCACGGTTATCCAAGGCGCGGTATTTGGTATACGCCGACTGATTAATGGTGATTTCGCTGCCATCCGAGAGTTTGACTTTGGGCCAGGGGAAATCGGCATTGGTCAGGGTGGAATAAATGGTTTGGCCGCCATTGGTGGCCAGACCAAATTCGGCAATCAGGGCTTCGCCTTTGGCATCGAGCGTATGCGGTGCGGCGCGCAAAATTTCATCGAGCTTGTGGCGATATACTGCCAAGCCTTTTTCTGTCGCCAAAAATTGCTTGACTTTGGCTTGCCCCATGGCCAGCACTTCTGGGCCCAGGAATGCCGTTGCTGCTTCCAGTTTGTTGGCAAGTACGTCCGAGCGTTGTTTGAGTTCCGTTCCGGCGGTTAAGCCCGTGTCTTGATCGCGGGTTTGGAGGGCGTAACTCTCAATCCGGGCAAAGCGCTTTTGGAGTGTGGCGTTCAAATCCCAGCATTGTTTAAATTGCCCGGCCGATTTGGCCAGCTTGCCCTTGCATGCCGCAAAACTTTGCAGTTCTTGCTCCAGTTTGACGGTGTCGGCAGTCCACAAGTCTGCGCTCGGGTAGAGTGCGTTTAAGTCCCAACGATCATTTTCGGTTTCAGCATGGCTGCTCGCCGGAATACAGAATAGGGGGAGTAGCAGGATTAAGCCAGCGCAAAAGGTCGGTTTCATGATTTTTTTTAAAATAGAGAATGAAGGCGGTATTTTACCCATATTACCCACATTATTCCATCAGGTGATTTCGAATCGCATATAATGGCACCATCTCAGCCCAAACCACCCGTCACCGGAAACTGCGCGCCGTTCATATAGGTGTTTTCCAGCGCCAGCCAGCGCAGCGCGCGCGCGGCTTCCACGCACGTACCAGTGCGGCCCTGCGCCGCATAGCGCTGGTAGGTGGCACGCAGGTGCGGGGCCAAATCGGCAGAGATGCCGCCGTCGAGCACGCCCAGCAGCGCCAGATTGACCAGAATGCCTTGCGGCCCCAGCTCTTTTGCCAGCGCCTGCGTCAAGCCCCACAGCGCGCTCTGGCTGGCCGCGTAATGGGCGGGCGCGGGTACGGGCAGCACGCCGTCCAGCGCCGCTACCAGCACCAGCGCACCACGTAATTTGCGGCGCGCCAGTTGCTGCGCGCACAATAGCGCGGCGCGGCCATGAATGGCATGCAGTTCATTCCAGGCGCTGATGCTGATATCGTCCAGCGGGCAGGCTGGTGCTATGCCAGCGCAATGGATGGTGGCTTGCGGCAGGCGGCCATCGCGCTCCAGCGCGGCAAACAGCCGTTCCACCGCCTGCGGCTCGCGCAAATCAAGCTGGTAGCCGACGCAGCCCAACTCGGCCGTCAAACCGGCGGCGCATGCCTGCTCGTTTAACCAGGTGAAACTGGCCGCTACGCCAAGGCTGGCCAGTTCACGCAATACCGCCTGCCCCAGCGCGCCACTGCCGCCCAGTACCAATACTTTTTTGCCCGCCATATTGCCACCAGCTTCATTCATCAATTTGACTGCAATGCCTGCAATACTCATTGTAGCTCCCATAAATAATCAAGCGACTGGCCCAACGCTTGGGCGCAGCCGATCAGTTCGTTGTCCGGCGTGTTGTAAGGCGGATGCAGGCGCAGCACCTGCCAGGCGTGGCCGCAGATTTGTGTGATGAAACCGCGCTTGATCATTTGATGCATCAACAGCATGCCCATCGCGCTTTGGTGCGCCAGTTGTGGCAAACCCAGATAATCGAATTGATAGCAGGGATGATCCGGCGCTTGCAAAACCAGCCCCAGCAGCAAACCCTTTCCGCGTATCTCCGTCACCAAAGGCGAGGGCGCGACATACTGCTGCAACGCCTCGCGAAACACCCCGGCCTTGCGGCTAATTTCAGCCAGCATGGTTTCATCCATCAAACTCATTGCCGCCAGCCCGGCAACACAGGCCAGCGCATTGCCGCTAAAGGTGCTGGCGTGGGCGTCGGCCATGTCCAGGCTGCCATAGGCGCGCTCAAAAATCGGGCTGCGCGTGAGCATGGCCGAGAGCGGTATCAAGCCGCCACCCAGCGCCTTGCCCAGCGTCACCACATCGGGTGCGCGCGGCCAGGTTGCGCTGGCTAAAAATTGACCGCAGCGGCCTATCCCGGTCTGGATTTCATCAGCGATTAGCAGCACGCCGTTTTTTTCACTGTGCTCGCACAAATACTGCAACCAGGCTGCTGGCGGCATGCGCAAACCCGCTTCAACTTGCACTGGCTCAATCACCACCGCCGCAAGGTTTGGATCAGCCAGTGCCAGCCCCAATGCCGCCAGATCGCCAAACGGCAGCGCGTCCACCTTTGGCAAATGCGGGCCGAACTGGTCGCGATACGGGCCAGGCTGCATCATGGCCACGCTGCCAAAGGTGCAGCCGTGATACGCACCTTCGATGCAGGCGATGCGCGCACGGCCAGTGGCTGCGCGCGCCAGTTTTAAGGTTGCCTCCACCGCCTCACTGCCGCCGCTGGCAAACCAGGCAGCGTCATAATCGCTCAACTGGTGTAGACGGCGCGCCAGCATGCCGGCATACGGGCTGACGCCGCTGGTGTAAAAAGAGGGCGTGTCGCCATCGAGAAAATCGCGCAACGCCGCTTCAATGACAGGTGGGCGGTGGCCAAAGGCTTGCGTGCCCCAGCCCGCCAAAAAGTCAGCATACAGGCGACCTTCATGATCGGCCAACCGGGTGCCAATAATTTTGTTGATCTGCCAGGGTTCGCTGCTTAACTCGGCCCGGCTGACCAACATCGGGTTGACGAAGCGGCGGAAATCTTCATAGCCGGCGCGCAGGCTGAGTGGGTTGTCAGCTGAGTTGCCAAGATTGTCGTTGCTGCCGACGCTGCTTATGTCTGTTGCCGATGTCATCATGGTCCACCATCAAAATTGAGTCGTGCAGCGCGCAGCAAGCTGAGCGGAATTATCCCACCAAGTGATTTTGAATCGCATACAAAGTCAGTTCGGCACTGTTTTTTAACCTCATTTTCATCAAGACACGGGCGCGATATTCGCTCACGGTTTTCACCGATAGCGATAACTCGTTGGCAATCGCGCTCACCGTTTTACCCGTTGCAATCATGGTCATGGTTTGGTATTCACGATCCGATAGCGTTTCGTGCAATGGCTTATCGTGGTTCACATCGACCTGATTGGCCAACTCCTGCGCCAAGGCCGGGCTGATGTATTTTTGCCCTTGCGCTACCTGACGCAAGGCAGCGATGATGTCGGCGGGGGCGCATTGCTTGTTCAAATAGCCTGCAGCGCCATCACGCAAGGAACGCAAACCATACAGTTTTTCTGCGTACATGGAGTACATTAAAATTGCGATTTGCGGATGCTCTTTCTTGATTTGTTTGAGCACCTCGATGCCGCTGCGATCGGGTAGTGAAATGTCGAGCAAGATCACCTGGCAGCCGCATTCGCGGCTTGCTTTAATGCCCTCCAAACCATTGGCGGCTTCGGCGACGACCTGGATATCGGGGGCCTCTGCCAACAATGCCCGTAAGCCACGCCGTATCATGGCGTGATCATCAACGATTAAGACTTTTATGGTCGCAGATTCTGTCATGAGGTTTAATTATTTATCTGGCAAGTAAGTAGGGTAGTTAGTAGGAGAGTGAGTAGGGTCAGACTAAAAAGTATAGCAGGGCTACAGGCGGAAAAAGTCATCTCCCGGCTTTTCTTTTGCCCTTTCTTGCGCCGTGTTTTGTTTTTGGTATCCCGATAACATCAAATTCAACTATTTTTTAACAAGGAGCTTGCAAATTTACGGAATTGGGGTAGAATTCAACTGTTGTCGCAAAGTACTTTTTGTTGCGGTAATTGTGAAATTTGACTCCTGGCTTCGTTTAACTTTTCTAGAGGTGATTTTGTGAGTAAAGACAATTCCAAACGTGTGGTTCGTTTTGCAACCACTTATCCCGCTTTTCGTAATGCATTACGCGCAGATCCACAGCAAGCCTTCAGCTTGTTCGCCAAAGATTTGCGCCTGGAGGGTGATATTCCCTTGGAACCGGCTGAAATTCAAGCGGTGACTAGTATTACCGATGAAGCATTTGCTGCCTTGGCGCGTATCGTTGCTTCTTTGAGTACGCCCTTTGAAAAAAATCAAGCACCAGCTAGTTACTTCATACTGTAGTACAGGAATTAACCGTGTCCGAGAACCCGATGCCCCGTTTGGCGCAATTCCAACTGCAAACCGAAATAGCAGTCCAAAGCTTATCTGATTTGGCGCGCCAAATTTTGTCCGGCCCTGACTTGCCGGATGTCTTTTTAGCCTATTTAATTGCCTTACATGGCATTATTCGTGCCAGTGAACCCTTGTTGCAAGCGGGGGCGGATGAAGCGGCACGGCGATATCAAGCCGGGGATGATACTTGCCGTGGTTTGGCCG
>JBKJLF010000201.1:0-6234 GCA_046597185.1 Burkholderiaceae bacterium
TACCTCCACGCCTGCGCCTGAATAAACTTCACACAAACACGACATCCAACATGAACAAACCTTGTGACCTATTTTTGAATGCACAACAAGATATGGACGATTCCTTACTCGAAGGCCCCCCCCGCCAGTTCCCTCACGTCCCGGAACTGGCCAATCAGGAGCAATTGGAATCGGCTGTACGCTCCTATCCCCGGCGCTTTCCAATTGCCATCAAACGAGCACATGGCGCGCTGGTTGAAGATACATCCGGCCAAGTCTACCTGGATTGCCTGGCAGGTGCTGGTGCTTTGGCACTGGGCCACAATCATCCGGAAATCACGCAAGAAATCATCGCCAACATTCAGTCAGGCCTACCATTCCAGACATTGGATATAACCACACCGACGAAAGATGCATTCATCCGTGAAGTCATGCGCTTCCTTCCAGCCAGCTTTGCACAAGACGCCCGTATCCAATTCTGTGGCCCATCTGGTGCCGATGCGGTTGAGGCATCGATCAAGTTGGCCAAGCAGTTCACTGGCCGCAATAACATTATTTCATTCCATGGTGCCTACCATGGAATGACCAATGGTTCCCAATCTTTGATGGGCAACCTGAGTGCCAAGGAACGACGCACCGGGTTGATGCCGGACGTTCACTTTTTCCCCTTCCCCTACAGCTTGCGCTGCAAATTCGGGTTGGGCGGGGTGGAAGGCGAAAAGGCATCGATTCGGTATATCGAATCCGTCCTGCATGATCAGGAAAGTGGCATCGTCAAGCCGGCGGCCCTGATTCTGGAGCCAATTCAAGGAGAAGGCGGCGTATTGCCAGCATCACCTTACTGGTTGCGTGAAATCCGTCGGATCACCCGTGAACTGGGCATTGTGCTGATTCTGGATGAAATCCAATGCGGCATCGGACGCTCTGGACGTCACTTTGCATTCGAGTATGCAGAGATCGACCCGGATATCCTTATCATGTCCAAGGCCATTGGTGGCGGCCTGCCCTTGTCTTGCCTGGTATTCAAAAACCAATTTGACAACTGGAATCCGGGAGAACATGCCGGCACTTTCCGTGGCAACCAATTGGCGATGGTTGCAGGTACCAAGACATTGCAGATCATCCAACGCGACAGGCTGGCCAGCCATGCCGAGCAGATGGGCCAGCACTTGTTGAGCAAACTACAGGCATTGCAACAACGATACGCCTGCATCGCTGAAGTACGTGGCAAAGGGTTGATGGTGGGGGTAGAGATTGCCTTCCCGGGTCAGTTGGATGCATTGGGCCAGCCCTTGGCCAATCCACAACTGGCCAACCAGATTCAACACGCCGCCCTCAAAAATGGATTGATCATTGAAAAAGGTGGCCGACATGGCGCAGTACTGCGTTTCCTGCCGCCGTTGAATATCACCCAGGCGCAAATCGATTTTGCGTTCGGCGCGTTTGCCGATGCCGTTGCATCCACATGCAAAGCGGCCTCTGCATGAACTGGCACACCCATTTCATTCAGACCGGAGAAAACGGTGCACAGCGTTATCGCGAGGTGATGGGGCACTGTACCAATGAATTGGTGCAGTTGTTCGAATCTGCAACAAGGCCTTACTCCGGGCTCAATCCGGATACACTACAGCAACGCATTGCCGATACCGATCTCTCACCCAATGCCACTGCGGCACTGGAGGATGTCATCAAGGAGGTGCGCGAGGCTATCGCCGGGCATAGCATCATTGTTCAGCACCCGCATTGCATTGCGCACCTTCACACACCGCCGTTGATGAGTGGCTTGGCGGCGGAAAGTTTCATCGCAGCCCAGAATCTGTCGATGGACTCCTGGGATCAGTCAGGTGCCGCGACCTATGTGGAACAGCGTGTGATGAATGAGTTGACCAAGCTGTTCAATTATCCATCCCAAGCGGATGGGGTAATGACCAGCGGTGGCACGCAAGGCAACATTATGGCGCTGTTGATTGCGCGGGACTGGTTTATCTGGAACAACTACCAGCACCATGTGCAACGCGATGGGTTGCCTGAATGTGCCAGCAAATTAAGAATCATCGCCTCCGAACGCAGTCATTTCACCGTTGAAAAAGCCGCCTCGACCATGGGATTGGGGCAAAAAGCCGTGGTCAAGGTGCCGGCCCACGCCAATGGCACGATGGATATGGCGCAACTGGAGGCTTGCATCCAACAACTGCAGGTACAAGGCTTGATTCCCTTTGCGGTGGTTGGCACAGCCGGCACCACCGATCATGGTGCCATTGATGATCTGGCCCGGATCAGTCACCTGACCAAGCTTCATGGACTATGGTTTCATGTCGATGGTGCATACGGTTCCGCATTAATAATGAGCAAGGAAAAGCACCGACTGACTGGCATCGAGCTGGCGGATTCACTCGTCCTGGATTTTCATAAACTATGGTTCCAACCCATCAGTTGCGGAACCTTGTTGTTGCGCGATGGAACCCATTTCAATCATCTGCTGTACAAATCGGAATACCTGAATCGGGAAACCGACGACTTACCCAATCTTGTGGACAAGACATTGTCGACCACGCGCCGCTTCGATGCGCTCAAGGTCTATATGATGTTCCGCGCCGTCGGAACGTATACACTGGGGGCGATGATTGATCACCTATTGCAGCAGAGCGCCGCAATCGCAGAAAAGATACGGCTGCACAACGAATTTGAACTACTGGCAACGCCGTGTTTGTCCACCATTTTGTTTCGCTACATTGCCGTTGAAGCGGGCACATCGCTTGACGCATTCAATCGGCAACTCCGTGCATCCTTACTCAAGAAAGGTATCGCAGTGCTAGGGGAAACAACGATTAATAGCTGCACTTCACTCAAGCTGACCATTCTCAATCCATGCCTGACTGAAGCAGATTTTGACGAACTACTGAACGCTATTTCTGATTTTGCTCATTTGTACCGCAAAAAACAATGATGAATGACTACATTAGACTTTGCACGCATCGTAGCCATTGTTAATGACCTTACGCCAAAAGACTTTTATAAGAGTATGACCTACCCATGCAGATCACCGTGTTTGGCAAGATGGTTATCGTCCGACCATGCCAGCGGGGAAAGTCTATTTGAAGCTGACCGTTATTGATGATGTACTCGTCGTATCATTCAAGGAGTGATAAACATGAAATGCCCTTCTTGCGCTGCTGCAGAACTGGTTAACGGTAGCCGTGACATGCCCTACACTTACAAAGGTAAGACTATCACCATGGCAAATGTAGTTGGTGGGTATTGCCCAGCCTGCGGTGAAATGGTGTTGGATGCGGGCGAGTCCGCGCGCGTGAGTGGCGTGATGTTGGACTTCAACAAACAAGTTAATGGTGCAATCGCTGATCAGCAAAAAAGCTATCGGCATCCTGAAATTTCCCCTCTGCAATTTCCTTCTTGCCAAGGTGTTATGGCTTGCTATACGTGGGCCATTTGGTACGTTTGTGCCTCACAAGCTTACCAAATGTGGCACTGCCCAATATCCTGTTGGCGGCAGGTCTGATTTTTGAACAGCAGATTTGAATAATTTGGCGATGATCAACTATCGTCCGCAACCACAATTACACAATTACATATCATCTAAAAAAAGATCTGGAATCAAGGCATTGCCATTGTCAAATAGTTCAACCAAATGAACACATTCCAAGCCCTCAAAAATCGAAGGTGGAACATGTTCAAAGACGATCATTTGAAAGTGCCCATCTTGTTTTATCCGCTCTGATATGAAGAGATTGAGCAATTCAAACGCCTTTGTGATCTTAAATTCATCACCATCATCAATTTCTTTTTTTGGTTTTTTGGGATCACCCCAATAAGGCCTACTTGGTTGATCTATTATTAAAAAAGGTGCAATAAAATTAGAATTATTCCTAAATGCAACTTCATGCATGGCAAGCGAGAAAAAATGATGTAAAAACATATGATTTGAACTACTTCCCACCTTTTCGATAAAAGATGTTTTTGGCTTTCTTAATTGTAGCGATTTTTCTTTATAACTAAAAACAGGTTTGTAGTTTGCATAATTTTTTAAACTGCACCAGTAAAAATAATATACTCTTCAATTGGGCGCGATAGGGACAGGAATCACCTCCCGCCCCCCCCCGCACAGATCCCTGCGAGCGGAACTACCGCACAAGGCTCCTACCTTGGGTGTTTAACGCGAAAGCGCGCATCAGGGTTTAGCCCCGGATTTAGCGGCTTCACGTATACCTTCAAGTCCCATCGACGCAGTTTCCCGGCTCAGAGTCCGGCCTGCGGGAGCCTTTCCAGTATTTCCCTCGGTTGCGCCCCTTCCCTCCATTGCCGCCGCCGCTCCCGCTTTGTTCGGCAATTTCTTTGGTGCTACGAACGCATCCGACTTCTCGGCGGCGTAGATGACGGGATGACGGTCATTGACCTTCTCCGTCCCGCCTGACATTGTACCGTCAGGCACCGCCGAGACCTCCCAGCTTCCGTGCAAGAGGCTTCCCGACATGCGCAGGGTCTCCGACCGCGCGGGATCGGGACATGACTTGCGATTATCGCCATGTCCCTTGTTGCCTTCCGGTACGGTTAACGCCGTCGGCATCCCGAATTGTTGATTTCGCGGCTCAATGGCTGGCCTGCCGGATTCCCCTGTCAACGCTTCGCCACACACCTCGCGATGTGCAACGCATGACTCGGGGCCAGAGTAATTCGCCATTGCATCGTAGTATTGGACTTCCACCAACTACCTCTTGCCAGCTTTGCTGGCGCACTAACCGTTCACTCCCCAACCGGAATAACAGGCATTGCTGGCAATTCTGCGCCGATTCTGGCAGCCCCAATGACCTGCACAAGGAATCGCCAAGGCGAAGCGTTACGAGCGCGACAGGTTGCAATCACGCTGGCTAATATGCCAACGACACGTGTTCCTGCTTCGCTTCTTGTCCCTTGACTGAGTTTGCGCGCAATAACCCAATGCCGCAATATTTGCTCGGCAACATGATTGGTTAAGGGCAGATATGGCTGTGCAACCTGGCGCAAAATAGCCTCCCAATCATTCAGGAATTCTCGCACCAAGGCTCGCAACTTATCAAGAATGGTATTGTTGATGACGCCAGTTGAGAGTTGAAGGTCTAAAATCTCGTCAAAGAAGCAGCGTATCCGGGCGCGCGACAGGCGCATGGAGAATGCCATGGAGACAATCAATGCGGCCAACCGTGGGCCAATTAATCGCCATTCTCCAATCGCAACCTTATCCCAAAGTGGGTCTTCTTGCGCAACAAAGGTTTTTGCCTGCGTCGAGTGGCCGCAGGTACATGTGAGGGCATGCATCTGATGGCGCGTCACCTTCAAGTTCAGTGCTGGCCGCTCTTCTACTTTTTCGGCAATATCGATTTCTTCCCAGGCTGCATAAATTGGTGACGCCGGATCTGGCACAAGCGGATGACCACAGTGCGCGCAATGCGTTGGGTAATGATGCGCGGTATCGGTCACGGCCAATTTCTGGACACGGCCATATCCTGGCGCACCCTGTGGTTTGCCTGCGGGTTTGCCACTGGGCGTATTAGTCGATGATCTGGCTGCCCCATCTTGCAACTGCTCATGCGCAAGTGCGCGCAACCGCTCGGCGTCCAACTTGCATAAGTCTGATACACTTAGTTTTTCGGTAGCTTCGGTCATGATTGGATGTCTGTTTTGATTGCAAATGTCCGGCGCAAACAATGCGAAATGTTGGCATATTTTGCAGTATAGCGCGGGAATTAAAAATGTCATGCTGTTTGATGCAAAAGCTCGACTTTTTTGAGAATTTTGATTTCTTCACGGCCAGCCTTTTGCGAAAGGTGAAACCCAGGAAGTCAAATTGTGTTTCCACTCCCGGCCCCACCTTCCACTTCGGATTGCAATAAACCAACTTGGTCTTGTCCGGGTGCAAGCTCAACCCATAATGAGCCATCCGCTGCTCGATCTTCTGAAGCATCATTGTTGCCTGTGCCCGCGTTTGGCAGTGGACGATTGCATCGTCCGCGTACCGCTCGAATGGGTTTGCTGCATGATGCCGGACCATCCATTTGTCGAACACAAAGTGCAAAAAGAGGTTGGCCAAAAGCGGACTGATGACGCCGCCCTGCGGTGTCCCTTTCTGCGGCAAATAGCTGGTTCCATCCGGGAGTATTACCCCAGCCTTGATCCAGCGTTCAATGTATAGAATGGCCCACGGATTGTCTGTCATATGCCTGACTGCCTTCATCAACAAGGCATGATCCAGATTGTCAAAGA
>JBKJLF010000440.1:0-2873 GCA_046597185.1 Burkholderiaceae bacterium
GGAAAAATACGGCGCCGCCGGGGGGGAATCCGCTGCGGAGCGTAGCGAAGCAGCGGATTCCTCCCCGGCAGATGCAAAAACAACAGCAACGGCAACTGCAACAGCAACAGCAACGGCAGAGGCAGAAACAATAGCAAAAACAGGGCAGCGCTACGCGGCTGTATTTAAAAAAACACAGCTTAAACTAAATTCACTTTTGTCTTGACAGATGGGTTCACTTTAAACCGCCGCCTTCACGCTGGCGGCGTTGTGCGCGGGGTTCCGGGCGATTGATACCGCTAACCAGCGAAAATACTACCATGAAGCGGGTACGGGTGAGGGTGTGAAGGCGTTTCTGGACATGGGCGCAGGTATGCGCGAGGACTTGTTTTTGCAAACCAAATTTACCTTTGCGCACGACCAGGATCATCGGCTACCGTATGCCAGCAACGCGCCACTGGTGGAGCAGGTGGCGCAATCATGCGCAAGCTCGCTTGCGCACCTGAACACCCACTACATCGATTCTTATATTTTGCACGGCACTTTTACCCGGCACAGCATTGTAGAGGAAGACTTTGCCACATGGCAGGCGATGGAGGGGTTATTGGCCGAAGGGAAAGTGCGGTATCTTGGTATATCCAACGTCAGCGCAGTGAAATTGCGTGATTTGTGCGCATCAGTGCGGGTCAAGCCGCATTTCGTACAAAACCTGCCGCTTCGGCACGCCGGGTGGGATGAGGCGGTACGGGGCATCTGTTTGGAAGAAGGTATGTTGTATCAAGGTTTCGGGCTGCTTTTGGCGCAGCGCAATGGCCAGCCGTTACGCCCGATGCTTGAGATTGCCGAAAAGCTGCAACGTACTGTACCGCAAGTTATGTACCGTTTTGCACAGCAGCTTGGCATGATTTGCCTCAATGGTACGCGCAATGAATTGCACATGCAGCAGGATTTAGCCATTGATGATTTTTCGCTGGATGAGCAGGACATGTTACGCATCATGCGGGTGTCGAGTTAAGGCGGCGCTTTGCGATAATAAAAACGGCATTATGGGGGAATGCCCAATAGGCAGCCCACTTGGTAGTAGTCGCGCCAGCGTTGGCGCGCCCCTCGTCAAATTGCGTGATTGATTGGCGCTGCGCTTATCGAATCGTATCCCCTCTACCCTTAACCAGGGTCAGCTTGGGCGGTGGCGGTTCGTCCGGTGGCACAGGTTGTTTGGAGAAACTGACCACAAAATCAATCAGCGTATCGTGCATGCGCGGGTCTACCAGCGCAAACTTGGCCAGCAGGCGGCGTTCGGGTTCGGTGAGTTTGCGGTCGATGAAGGCGATGATTTCTTCGCGGGTATAGGAAATGCGCTCCAGTTCTTCCGAGAGGCGCGCTTGCAATTGTTCGATGGCTTCATCCTTACTTTGCATCATGGCGTCAAACTGTTGAACGGCTTCTACTGCGCTATTGCGCTCGGTCAACGCATCGGCCAAGCCGTTATTCACATAGTCCGCACGCCCCGCCACCAAGGCAATGCCGACAATGGCAAAGCAGAATGAGGGCCAGCCAAAGGTTACCAGCGTGCTGGCAACGGCAACGGCAAAACACAGCGGTATCATGCCCCACACCACCCAACGGTGCATGCGCTCGGAAGCCGGTAACGCGCGCCGATGGCGCGAGAGTGCGCCACACGGGCCCATGATGGGCCAGGCCATAGTTTGGGTGCCCGATTTGTTAGGGAAGAACCAGACCAAGCGGATAAGGGTTAAGATGAAGGAAAAGCTGGTGACGTAAGGGAATACGTTCGTTTGCAACCACGCGTAAGTTTGGCCATTGCTGAGGTATGAAATCAAATAGGCCAATACGAAAAATGCTTCATAAGTGATGAAG
Source organism: Burkholderiaceae bacterium (assembly GCA_046597185.1). Taxonomy (GTDB): domain Bacteria; phylum Pseudomonadota; class Gammaproteobacteria; order Burkholderiales; family Burkholderiaceae_D; genus CAMBDR01. The sequence continues at coordinate 1,858 of JBKJLF010000440.1, forward strand.
TCAATAATATCCTGTACTGCGGGATTACGCGAAAACTTCATTAACACGAAAATGGCTAACATATCCAAAGCCAACATGTAACCAATCCCAAGCGGCTCAAAGGGTATGCGACTAGTCACACTATAACTACTCAATAGCAAACCTGAAACCAAGATTGCCCAAATCATGCCTCGGGCAAATAAATCAGAAGTGAGCGATGGTGATTGCAAAATTTGTTTAATGGTTTTCATTTTTTTACAAGTTAGCCACCATCTAAAGCTTTCTATTTTGGTGGTGGCGGCTGTGGCCCTGGGTTTTGTGGATCAATTAAATCCAATTGTAATTTCGACGGGTTTGATGGCTGTGGGTACGGTGTTTGCGGGTCAATCAACCCGGCAACACCATGCGCCCCAACATCAACTGCCAACGTCCCGCCAGACAACTCTGCCGCGAAAAAAATAAAACCCATGTGAACGCCTTTGGTTTGGGTAGAGTCCGCATTGTACCGTTTTTTGTCGCACGGCAAAAGTGGCAAATGGCCCAAAGGGCAGGCGGTGCAGGCCTGGCATGGCTTGGCCCTTGAAAAAAGATTGGTAGATTGGCGTAAGCAGTACAGCAAATAGTGGCAAGTGCTTCATGGTTCTGTCCCCGTGCTGCTGTTATCCGGCGCGGGGCACAATGCCTTAAACAAGGTTTTGTCACGCGGCGTGGCCGAACGATACGACGCCAAAATGAATTCTTCTTCATCGCTTAAAATGCGCGCCTTGCTGCCCGACATGGTGGCCAACAGCGCAGAAATGGCGTCCAGCGTGGCCTTGTATTGCGCCGCCTTGGTGATGACGGATTCGACCAATTCCAGTGGGCGCTGCACCCGCACAGGCGCGCCCAGCAACCCGGCAATATCCACACCCGCATCCCGCAAACCCATCAAAAATTTATAGCTGGGTGGGGTTTCACCGCGCTCATAGGCAATGCAACTACGTTCCGTTAGCCCGGTAATGCGCGACATTTCTGTAATCGTCCAGCGCTGCCCCAGC
>JBKJLF010000490.1:0-15470 GCA_046597185.1 Burkholderiaceae bacterium
TGGATGGCCAGATTGGTGAACAGGGGTTGGTTGCCTTCGAAGATTTCTTTCAGGGTATCGAGCATCAGGCTTTTGCCGAATCGGCGTGGGCGCGAGAGGAAGTAGTATTTGCCTTGCCTGATCAAATGCGCCAGCAGAGCAGTTTTGTCGGCGTAGTAAAAGTTGCCCGAAATAATTTCGGATAACGACGGGATGCCGGTAGGCAGATTTTTGCGTGCTGAGTTCATGGATAGGGAATATATTTCGACGGTCAATTAGTTTGAAACCCGGATTGGCTCCACCTCAAACCCAATCACATTGCGCTGTTGTTTGGAAAATTCCATGTCTGGTCTATTGAATTGTCCGTGCCGGCGGTCAAATAGTTGCCAGCCAGACTTTGCTCGACTACTTGGTTTGGATAGCCAAGGCTGAACCTTTGGCCACCTGCCAGCGATAACTTTGTTTGGCGGATGGTCAGGTAGCCCGTTTGAAACAGCAGTGCTTCCGGCGTCATCAAATCCACATCCAGGGCTGAAATCAATTCGGTGCCGGCGCGCAATTGGGTGAGTAGTGGCGTAAAAAAACCTTTTTGCTGCATCATTTTGAATAAAAAGGTGGGGGTGCCAGTGCTACACCACCATGCGCCAAATTCTCGTCGGAAAAACAGTAGCAGCAAGTCAAAAGGGTTGTACACGGCGTCACCTGTCCAGTTATAGCCGTTGTACCAGCGGCGAATTTGCTCCCGATTCAGCCCCGGCAACTGGTCGGCAAACACGGTATCGACATCGGTATTGGTGTAGCCGCAAATGGGTAGAATTTTGCGGGGCGGGTTCATGAGGCTGAATTATTAAAATGAGGGTGAAAGCCAGAGCATACCATTTTGCGTATCAGTTTGGGGTGTTCACTGCAACACCCCCGCCACATAAGTCGCCGTCACCGCTCTGTCGTCCCCCAGCAGCGCCAGCACAAACAATTGCTCTTCCAAACTCTCGCACTGCGCGCTACGCCTTGCTAGCAAGGGTGTGGCCTGCGGGTTGAGCACCACAAAATCCGCTTCCATACCTGCACCAAAGCGCCCGATCAAATGGGTCAGGCCCAAGGTGCGCGCCGCGCCCAGGGTGGCCAGATAAAACATTTTCAGCGCCGACAAATGCATGCCCGACATGCGCGCTACCTGGTAGGCCGCATGCATGGTTTGCAGCATCGAAAACGAAGTGCCGCCGCCCACATCGGTCGCCAGCGCATAGCCTGCGCGCGCCGCGTCAGCCTTGGCAAAATCAAACAGGCCACTGCCCAAAAACAAATTCGAAGTCGGGCACACCGCAATGCTGGCTCCGGTATCGTAGAGGCAAGCGCGGTCATCCGCATCGAGCCAAATGCCATGCCCCAGCACGCTGCGCGGGCGCAGCAAGCCATAGTGGTAGTACACATCCAAATAACTGCGCGCATGGGGAAACAGTTTCCTGGCCCATTCACATTCAGCCCGGTTTTCTGCCACATGGGTTTGTACAAAGGTGTCCGGGTATTGCGCCGCCAGTTCGCCCGCCAGTTGCAATTGCTTTTCGCTGGAAGTGGGCGCAAAGCGTGGTGTAATGGCGTACATTTGCCGCCCCTTGCCATGCCAGCGTTGAATTAATTCCGCACTCTCGGCCACGCCGCGCTCGGCCTGGTCTTGCAAAAAGTCGGGGCAATTTCTATCCATTAACACTTTGCCCGCCACCATGCGCATATTGCGCTTACTGCTGGCGCTAAACAAGGCATCCACCGATTGCGGATGTACGGTGCAATACGCCAGCGCGGTGGTAGTGCCGTTTTTGATTAATTGATCCAGGAAGAACTCGGCCACCTGCGAGGCATGGGCCGGGTCTTCAAAGCGCCGCTCGGCGGGGAAGGTGTATTGCTCCAACCAAGGCAACAAGCCTTCGGCGGGCGAGGCGATGATGTCGGTTTGTGGGTAGTGGACATGGGTGTCGATAAAACCGGGCACGATCAGTTGGGGGCGGTAATCGGTGACAAGGCAATCCTCACCCAGTGCGGGGTAAAGGCTGTCCCAGGCCCCGGCGGTGACGATTTTACCGTTTTCGACGATCAGCAAACCATCACTTTCATAGTGATAAGCATCACTTGACAGGGTGGGATTGGCGTAAAAGTGCAGGATTTGGGCGCGATAGGCGTGGCGTGTCATGGTCGTTCTCTTGCAATGGTCAAATGATAGGGAGTTGCCCGGCAGCGTGCCAGACTTGTAATAATTGCGCGCAAACCGACGCGGCAATCACCGCTGGCAGTTTGCCGGTAATGCCCGCGATGCCAATCGGGCACACCATTTGCGCCAGTTTGTCCGGGTGAATGCCGCGCTGCCTCAGGCGGCGTTCAAACTGCGCACGCTTGGTGTTTGATCCAATCAAACCCAACCAGGTGAAGGCTTTGCGGCGCAATACCGCTTCGACGATGCTTTGATCGAGTGCGTGGTGGTGCGTCATGACCAAAAAGCTGACCTGATCCGACGCTTGTTCGACCAGGGTTTCCGGGTCGTCACAGTAATGCAGCGTGACATTGGCGGGCACACTGGCGGGGAAATAATCGGCGCGCACATCGACCCAATCGATATGGCAAGGTAAATGCGCCAGCGCCCATACCACCTGGCGCGCCACGTGGCCCGCGCCGAATAACATCAAATGCGCACTGCCGGGGCTTAGCGTGTCGAGCATATGGCGCGCGCCGTTGCTGCTGTTGGGCGTCGCCAGAATTTGGCAAGCCAAATCGGGCCGAAACTCGGGAAATTGGTGGATGTCCAACTCATTGTGTAACTGATCGTCCAACTTCTCCAGCAGGGTGGTTTCCGGGCTATCCAGCCCGACCCAACGCCAACAGGTTTGGCGCTGCTGCCAGCGCTGCAATATTTGCACAAAATGCGCTTGCTGCGCGGGGCCGATCGGTTCAAACAATAAATGCACGACGCCGCCACAACACTGGCCCAGGCTGGGGCCAAGCGCCAGCCTTTGTAACTGTGGCGTTTGGCTGATGTGGTCGGTGCCCACTTGCGCCAGCATGCTGCGCGCGCTGGCGATGGCGCGGTATTCCAAATGGCCACCGCCGATGGTGTCAAACTGCGCGCTGGCCGTTACCAGCATCTTGGCTCCCGCTGCCCGTGGCACCGAGCCTTGGCTGGCCACCACGCTGATCAGAATCGCGTTTTGGGACTGGCCGGTGACATGGCAAACCGCTTGCAGCCAGCTTAAATCGACTGGATTCATGCTTGTGTACTATCGATTTGAGCGGCGCGCACCGCATCCATCGCCGCGCATAAGGCTTCCCCCGTGGCGGGTGCGCACAGCGGTGGCCGATGCTGATAATTGCCCACACTCGCCACCGCATCCCGCAGCGCAAAAAATACCGAAAACGCCAGCAACAACGGCGGTTCCCCCACTGCTTTGGAATGGTGGATGGTGTCAGCCGGGTTGGCTTGTTCAAACAGCGCGGTGCGAAAGTCCGGCGGACAATCTGAAATGGCCGGGATTTTATAAGTTGATGGCGCATGCGTGGTGAGTTTGCCTTGTTCATTCCATACCAATTGCTCGGTGGTGAGCCAACCCATGCCCTGAATAAAGCCACCTTCAACCTGACCAATATCAATGGCCGGGTTCAGGCTGGTGCCGGCATCGTATAATAAATCAGCACGCAGGCAACGCCATTCACCCGTGAGGGTATCGAGCACCACTTCCGCTACCGCCGCACCGTAAGCAAAATATTGAAACGGTTGCCCGGTGAGTGTCGCGCGATCCCAATGTAAGCCGGGGGTGGCGTAAAAGCCGTCCGACCACAGTTGCACGCGTGAGGTGTAAGCCAGGCCTACCAAATCGACAAAACTCATGCTGTGGTCGTTCAGACTCACGCGGCCGTTGGCAAAGGCCACTTCATGCAAATGATTTTCTGGCGCTTGCCCGGCGTGCTGGCAAAATAAATGCGCCAGTCGCAGGCGAATCTGGCGCGCCGCATCTTGCACTGCCTTACCATTTAAATCAGCCCCGGTGGAAGCGGCGGTGGCCGAGGTGTTGGCCACTTTACTGGTGTCGGTAGCGCTTATACGCACCTTGTCCAGACTCACACCCAATTCACGCGCGGCCACCTGCATCATTTTGGTATGCAAACCCTGGCCCATTTCGGTGCCGCCATGGTTGATTAAAATCGAACCATCCAGATAAACTTGCACCAGCGCACCGGCCTGATTCAAATGCGTGAGGTTGAAGGCAATGCCAAATTTGACCGGCGTGAGGGCGATGCCTTTTTTCAGAATCGGGTTAGTCTCGTTATAGGCGCGGGTGGCGGCGCGGCGCGCGCGGTAGTCGCTGGTGGCTTCGATTTGCTCAAGCAGCTCAGGTAAGATATTGTCGGCCACGGTTTGGCCGTAGGGCGTGCATTGGAACGGCGCTGTGGCGCGATACAGATTGCGCCAACGCACATCCAACGCGTCCAGACCCAGGTGGCGTGCGATATCATCAATCGCATATTCGATGGCAATTGCGCCTTGTGGGCCGCCAAAACCACGAAAGGCGGTATTGGATTGGGTATGGGTTTTGCCGCACAGGGCGCGGATATCCACATCCGATAAATAATAGGCATTATCGAAGTGGCAGACCGCACGGGTGGCCACCGGGCCGGAAAGGTCGGCCGAATAGCCGCAGCGCAACACCATTTCCACCTTGGCGGCCTGGATGATGCCTTGTTCGTCAAAGCCGAGTGCATATTCGTAATACACGCAGTGGCGTTTGCCGGTTTGCATGAAGTCGTCATCGCGGTCGGCGCGCAATTTGACCGGGCGTTGCAGTTTTGAAGCCGCCAGCGCAGCGGCGCAGGCCCATAATGCCGATTGCGATTCTTTGCCGCCAAAGCCGCCCCCCATGCGGCGGCAACTGACGGTGACCTGATGCGCTTGCCAACCCAGCGCATGCGCCACCACCTGTTGCATTTCGCTCGGGTGCTGGGTGGAGCAGTGGATCAGCATGGTATTTTGCTCTTGCGGCAGCGCGTAAGCGATTTGGCCTTCCAAATAAAATTGCTCCTGGCCACCGACGAAAAATTCCCCCGTTATTTGATGCGGTGCATTGGCATACGCGCTTTCGAACTCGCCGCGCCGTAAATGCAGCGGCGGCAATACCATGGCATCGGCGGCGCGCGCTTGCTGCGGGGTGAGAATCGCGGGCAAGGTTTGATAGCGGATGTTGGCCAGTTTGGCGGCGGCGCGCGCCTGGGTTTGGCTGTGCGCCACCACCATAAAAATCGCCTGACCCAGGTATTGCACGCTGTCGTTGGCAAAAATCGGGTCGTCATGAATGATGGGGCCGCAATCGTTGACGCCGGGGATGTCGTGTGCGCCAAATACCGCGACCACACCGGGTGCGCTTTTGACGGCGGATAAATCCATTTCCAATATTTTGGCATGCGCCTGGCTGGATAAACCGAGGGCCGCATGCAGTGTGCCGCGTAGTTCGGCAATGTCGTCGGTATAGGTGGCTTGCCCCAGCACGTGCAGGCGTGCGGACTCGTGCGCGTGGCTGCGCTGGTCGCTCATTTTGTTCAAGGTGGCGTCGGTTTGGCTCATGTCGGCTCCTGCACAGGTTCAGATGCCAGCACCTGATATACATTGGTGGCGGGGGTGCTGGCTTGAGGGTTTTGCTGAGCGTTTGCTTCAGTCTCAAGCCAAAAGCGTTGCAGCAATTGCTGCGCGCATTGCATGCGGTAGCTGCCACTGGCGCGCATATCCGTGAGCGGTTGGAAGTCCTGCGCCAGGGCGGCTTTGGCTGTGGTCAGATCCAGCGTTGCCCAAGGTTGCCCCCGCAAGGCCGCTTCGCACGCGCTGGCGCGGCGGCTGGTGGCTGCCATGCCGCCAAAGGCCACGCGCGCGGTTTGCACCACGCCAGCGCCAAGCTCCAGCGCAAAGGCGGCGCACACGGCGGAAATATCCTGATCAAAGCGTTTGGATACTTTATAGGTGCGAAATACCCAATTCCCGCGCAACGCGGGCAGCGGCACGCGCACGCTAGCGACCCATTCGTCCGGCTGTAAATCTTTCTTTTGATACGCAAAATAAAAGTCTTCCAGCGCGATCTGGCGGCGACCTTTGCCGTTTTGCAATACCAGTTGCGCACCCAGTGCAATCAGCCATGGCATGGAATCGCCAATGGGCGAACCGTTGGCCAGATTGCCGCCCAGGGTGCCGATATTGCGGATCGGGTGCGAGGCGAAGCGTTGCCAGAATTCATGCAATTGCGCAGGATACGATTCGCATAGGCGTTGGTAGGCGTCATTCAGGCTGACCATGGCTCCGATTTCGAGCCAGCCATCGGCTTCTACCATGGTTTGCAGTGCTTTTACTTGGGCCAGATAAATAATTTGCGGTAACTGGCGTAATTGTTTGGTGACCCATAAACCCATATCGGTGCCACCCGCCAGCAAATACGCGTTGGGGTAGCTGCTGCGCAAGTTGGCCAGTTCTTCGATGGTTTGGGGAATATAACAATCTTGCACTGCGCAATCCTGCCCCGTGCCTTGAAAATGCCAACCGTGTGGCCGTTGCAGCGCTTGCAATTGTGCCAGGCTGGGCAGGGGGCAATGGCCGGGGGCGGGGTAGTCAAACATATGTTGCGCGGCGTCAATGATGGGCCGATAACCGGTGCAGCGGCATAAATTGCCTGATAGCGCCTGGTTAATTTCAGCGCGCCCGGGTGCGCCAGTGTGATTTTGATACATTGCCCACAGCGACATCACAAAGCCCGGCGTGCAAAAGCCGCATTGCGAGGCGTGGTGATCGACCAGACTTTGCTGCACCGGGTGCAAGCTGCCGTCCGGTTGTTGCAAATCTTCCACCGTGAGCAAGGCTTTGCCATCCAGACTGGGAATGAATTGGATGCAGGCGTTAATGGCCTGGGTGCGAATTTTGCCTTCATGCAAATCGGCCACCACCACGGTACAGGCACCGCAATCGCCTTCGGCGCAGGCTTCTTTGGTGCCAGTGCAATGCAAATCTTCGCGCAGATATTGCAGTACCGTGCGGGTAGGCGCACTGTGATCAGTATTGCAACCATGGATTTGGTGCAACTGGCCGCGAGAATAAAACCGGATCGGTTCGGACATGGTAGATAGGTAGTGTAGGTTAGTGGGCAAATTCGGTACAACACAGCCGAGCGGCCAAAGGGTAACACGCAGCACGCGCCAAACTATGGCCGCTGTCGCATGCTCAGTATCGTTGTATCACAATATTGATAGCCTGCGCCAGTGGATTGCGCAATCGCAAGCGCTTTTTGTGCTTAAGTGGCGGGGTGATGTTGCTGCCAATGGCGGGCGATATCGATGCGGCGCGTGATCCAGACATCAGCATGGCTTTGGATATGGTCGAGAAAGCGCGCCAGCGCGGCGATACGCGCCGGGCGGCCAAGCAGGCGGCAATGCAAGCCGATGGAGAGCATTTTCGGTTGATTCAAGCCATTGGGGTCGCCCTCGGCATACAGCACATCAAACGCATCTTTGAGATAATCAAAAAACTGGGTGCCGCTATTAAAGCCTTGCGCGGCGGCAAAGCGCATGTCGTTGGTATCGAGGGTGTAGGGGATGATCAGGTGCGCCCGGCTGTCGCCATTGCCGGTGTCCACCATTTGCCAGAACGGCAAGTCGTCGCCGTAGTAATCGGAATCATATAAAAAGCCGCCTTGTTCCACCACCAACTGGCGCGTATTGGGCGAGTCACGCCCGGTGTACCAGCCCAGCGGCGCGCTGCCGGTCAGTTCGAGCTGGATCGCAATCGCTTCTTGCATATGCTTGCGTTCGGTGTCGATATCGACATTTTGGTAGGAAATCCAGCGCAAACCGTGGCAGGCGATTTCATGGCCGAGTTCAACCAAGGCGGCGCACAGTTCCGGGTGGCGTTGTAAGGCCATGGCCACGCCAAACACGGTAAGCGGCAGTTTGCACGCTTCAAACAGGCGCAACAAGCGCCACACGCCTGCGCGTGAGCCATATTCGTAAATCGATTCCATGCTTAAGTGGCGCATCGGGAAAGCTTGCGCGCCAATGATTTCGGATAAGAAAGTTTCCGATGCCGGATCACCATGCAACACACAGTTTTCGCCGCCTTCTTCGTAATTGAGCACGAATTGTACGGCGATGCGGGCGCGATTGGGCCATTGCGGGTGGGGCGGGGTGCGGCCGTAGCCGATCAGGTCGCGCGGGTAGGCTGGGTTGAGTTGGGTGGGTTTCATGGTAGTGGCGGTTAAAGATTGGTGAATGCATAATGCATAAGTCTTTATTCTAGCTCAGAATTTTAATGGAATTGTCAGATTTTTTTAAACTTTACTGCGATCTGGCTGCTACGGTTTGGTTTGATGTCGCGCTGATGGTTGTCCAGTTACTTATAGTTGCCACAAGGAATAAGATGTGTTATTATCCGCTTGCCTATACCCCAACCCATACCCCAACCACGAAAAGCGAAAGAATTTAAATGAAACTATTCAAACTTGTCGTCATGATCATTACGCTTCTTTGTATCAGTAAGCTCAGCCACGCTGGCGACATCACCACGGGCTATGACATCTTTTTACTGGTCGGCCAATCCAATATGGCAGGCCGGGGCTACCTCAGTTCGATTGATCCCGAACCCGTTTCACAGTGGAATGCCGATATCAAAATGTGGGATCACGCGCAAGGGAAAATGGTGCAGGCCAAAGACCCGATCATTCACCAAGAACCGCTGATGGCTGGCAGAATGGGTCTGGGCATGAGTTTTGCCAACGCGCACATGGCGCGCATGCGCGGCGTCGGTGGTTTTCCAAACCGAAAAATTTTGCTGGTCGGTGCAGCCTGGGGTGGCACTGGCTTTCAGGCCAGCCAAACCCATAATTGGACGCCGACTGGTGATTTGGCCGCCGGTGCCATCCAGCGCGCCAACGCCGCCATTGCTGCCGCGTTAGCCGCTGACCCCAGCAGCCGCTTCCAGGGCATTTTGTGGCATCAGGGCGAAACCGATATCATGGCAGGCGATATCACCAAATCTCCCACTTATCAGTCCAAACTGGTGCAATTAATCAACAATTTTCGCAGCAACATCAAGCTCAATGGCGTGGCCATCACGAATGCGGTGGTGATCATTGGCGTGCCCACACCTTGCTTTATGAGCAACTGCCCCAACTCTCCCGCCAGCAGCACCAGCGGCACCGCGCAAGACCGGGCGTCTTTTTTGACCATGGCCAACGGCATTCAAAAGGTGATTACGCATTCCGGCTGTGTCGGCAATACCAGCCTCACCTGGAATACCGGCACCGATGGCATCCATTACGACCGCCCCGGCCAACGGGCCATGGGCAAACGGTATCAGGTAAAATTCCTGGATCTGGTACATGGGGTGGCGCAAACCGGGTGTTCAAGTAATTAGGCTGGCAGGCTCTTGAATGCCATGGTGCTCTTTTCTTGATCTGCGGCAAAAAGCCAACAAGCTTGGCAGGTGTCGAATAAATTGCTGAAATGAAAGTGCTTGCCTCACTCGCCAAGCTGGTATGATGGCTCATTGGGCATTCGAATCTTATTCAACATGCAAGGATGAGTCGGGCATGGCGAGCGTGGCATATTACCCTGCACTGAAAAAACAAGCGCAAGGCTTCCTGCTGACTTTTTGTCTATGTCTGGCGCTTATGTTGTTTAGTCCTCTGCTGGCATGGGCAAGCAACTGGCCCGCCGTCGCCGATACCGTATTTCGTCATATTTCTATTGAGCAAGGGTTACCCCATCCGGTTGTTACCGCGATCAGTCAAACTGGCGATGGTTTTATTTGGGTTGGCACAGAAAATGGCTTGGCGCGTTGGGATGGCTATCGCTTTCGGGCCTATCGCGCCCAATCCGGCAAAGCCAATGGCCTCCCGAACAGCGCCATTCTTAAATTGCATACCGACCGTCAAGGGCGCTTGTGGGTGGCCATGAATAATGGCCGGGTGGTGCGTTATGATGCCGCCCTGGATCAGTTTATTGAAACGCCTTTGCTGGATGGCGGCCAACTGGCCCGGATATATTGCTTTTTTAATGACCCGCATGGGGGCTTGTTGATCGGCACCAGTTCCGGTCTGGTCCACGTGACGGAAAATGGTAAAGTGCGTTGGCAACGCGGCATCGGCCAACCCGACAAAACCGCGCCGGGTGGCGCTGTTATTGCCATTGAAGGTGATAATCAGGGGCGTTTATGGATAGCGACCAGGGACGGTTTATGGCTGCAAGAATCGCCGCAAGCGCCCATGCAAAACATCGGCTTATCGATAGCATCTGACGCAACCCTCCATATCGCGAGTTTTCAGCGCTTGCAAGATGGTCGTATTTTAGCCGTTACCACAGCTCATGGTTTATTGGTCATCGATCCCAAAGAAACGCTGGTAAAACCTTTCCCACTCACCGCGCAGCAGCAAGCATTGTTTACGCTGGGTCGGTTTTCCACACTGGTTGAAGCCCCGGCTGGCCAGATATGGCTGGGCAGTTTTACCCAGGGCATGATGCGCATTAACCTCAAAACCGGATATGTTGATGTTTTGCGCCATGATCCAGGCATGCCAACGAGCGTCATTATCGATGCGGTTAATGCCTTGTTTGTTGACCGCTCTGGCTTACTTTGGGTGGGGACGGAGCGTGGCTTAAGCTTGCATGATCCAACCCAGGCCGGGGTATTGAGTGTGTTTGGTCGGCCAGGCGTGCCAAACCGCATGAGCGGGATGGACGTAAGGTCGATTTTGGCACTGGCCCCGGATCGCATTTTGCTTGGTTTATCCGGCCAGGGCGTTAATTTGCTCAACCCTGAAAACAATACCGTCAGCCCTTGGGTGCCTCAGTTAGCCAACACCATAGTGCAAGACATGTTCTCGCTACCCAATGGCGATTTGTATTTTGCGACTGAAATTGGCTTGGTGCGCACCGATAAGCAAGGCTTGCATGCTTACGATTTTCCCTTTGCAGGGCGAGCAATGCGAATTCATAGTTATGTGCTGGGGTATTTCGCCAAACGCTTATGGCTTGGCACGGCCGATGGGCTGTGGCAGCTTGACCCCGATTTGGCTGAACCGAAATTGGAACGGGTGCCAGGCACCGAAGCGCTGAATGGCTTTACCTTGCGTGCCTTTGCGTGGGACGGTAAGACAAGCTTGTGGATAGGGACGAATAGTGGCGGTTTGTTTCATTTTGATATGAGCAAAAAGAAATTGCTTTCGGTTAAACTCCAAAGCACGCCTAAAGGGGAGCATTTCACCTTTGTTGCGAATTTATTGCTTGATTCAAAAGGTCGCTTGTGGGTGGCGGGGCAGGGTGATGGCATTGCAGTTTTGCCGAATGCGCAACTGCCGCAGACCCAGGGCGTTCAATTTATCGGCCAGGCGCAAGGTTTGCATAATCTGATGATTAATCGGTTTTTACCGGATGATGACGGAAAAATTTGGGTGAGTACCGATGAGGGGCTGGCGCAAATTGATCCCGTCAGAATGAAGGCTACCCCACTTCGCCGTGCTGAGGGGGTCAATATTGATACCTATTGGGTTGGCTCGGGCAGCATGACCGGGCAAGGTGAGTTATTTTTTGGCGGCGCGGGTGGCATCACCGTGGTGCGCCCACGTCTGATGCAGGCGAGCCATGCTTCGCCTCCGGTTGTGGCAAGCAATGTTCAACTGGGCGGGGCTGAGCATTGGCTTGGGTCTGATTTGACGGTACACCCCAAGGCTAACAGCCTTACGGTGGAATTTGCGGCCCTCGACTATGCTGCCCCTGACCGTATCCAATATTCTTATCGTCTGGAGGGCTATGACAATGATTGGATCAATACCCCGGAGACGCGCCGCCTTGCCAGCTATACCAATTTACCACCGGGACAATATCGTTTGCAATTGCGCGCGTCGAATCGTTGGGGCGAATGGGGGGCGCAAACTCTGGTGTTGCCGATTATCGTGTTGCCGCATTGGTGGCAAATCTGGTGGGTGCGCCTCATTTTCACCCTGGTGGCGCTCTTGTTATTCGTGGTATTGCTACAGGGCCGTACCAGTTGGTTGCGGCAGCGCCAGTTTGAGCTGGAGCAGCAAGTGGCTGCGCGCACGACTGAATTGAACCAAAAGCAGGAAGAATTAGTTAGGGCCAACCAGTCGCTGAATCAATCGAATTCCGATCTGGCCGAATCGATGGCGTATTTGCGCGATGCGCAAGAGAAAATCGTGCAGCAGGAAAAGCTGGCCTCGATCGGTACACTGACGGCGGGTATTTCGCATGAAATCAATAACCCTTCCAATTTTGCCCATGTGGGTGCGTATAATTTGGGCACCGATCTGGCGGAGCTACGCGAGTTCTTACTTCATTTGGCTGGCGATGAAGCACCGCCTGAATTACTCAATGCATTGGATCAGCGCTTTGCAAAGTTACACCAGTCATTGGATGCGGTAAGCGAGGGCACTACCCGAATACGTGATCTGGTGCGCGATTTGCGCACTTTCTCGCGTTTGGGTGAAACCGATTGGGTGGTCGCGACCTTGGCTGAGAGCTTGCGCGCCACCGTACACCTGGTACGCACACAATATGCGGGCGATATTGAAATTCGGCTCGATTTATCCGCCAATCCGGAATTGCTGTGTTGGCCGGCACAATTGAATCAAGTGTTTATGAATCTCATCGTCAATGCCTGTCAGGCGATGATGGCGTGCCCAACTGAACTGCGCGAGCGCGAGTCGGGCGTATTGCAAATCAGTACTGAAATTGAGGGGGAGTTTTTACTGATCAGCTTTCGAGACAACGGCCCAGGCATTAAGCCAGAGCTTATCGCGCGGATTTTTGACCCGTTTTTTACTACCAAAACGGTGGGTGAGGGTATGGGTATGGGGCTGTCGATTTCACATGGAATTATCGAAAAACACCGGGGTAGCATTCGTGTTCAATCAGAATTGGGTGTGGGTACTTGTTTTACCCTGCATTTGCCTTTGCCGCAAACATAAAGTTTGATTCATGATGTGATGTCACGCATTTGTCACAATTTGAAATTACAATACCTCGATTGTAATTTCAACCCCGCAACAGGAATGCTCACCATGAATAAGCCACGCGATTTGCCGATTCAAAAAATTGATCTTGACGATTTGGGTTATAACGATTCATCCAATCCCCACTTTGATGCCATTCTCAATACACGTTTAAGCCGTCGCGGCGTATTGCGCGGTGGGGTGGCGACGATGATGGGGGTAACATTGGGTTCAGTAGGTCTGTCTGCCTGCGGTGGTGACAGTACCGCTACCCCGGTTCCATTGCCCGTGCCGCCAGAAAAATTACTCGGCTTTGTGCCTGTGGCCAAAAGTTTGGCCGACAGCGTGAGTGTGCCCGCCGGCTACACCGCTAGTGTGTTATATGCTTTGGGTGATCCATTGTCCACCGCAACTTCTGCCTATAAAAACGATGGTACCGATACCGATTTTGACAACCGCGCCGGCGACCACCACGATGGTATGGAATGGTTTGGCTTGAGCGCCACAGGTAGTGCCTCGACCAGTTCCGTCGATCGCGGTCTGTTGGCCATGAATCATGAAGCCACCACCGATGAAAAACTTTCCTCGTTTTTCTTGCACGCCAACGGTGGCACCTCGACCTTGCCACGCCCGGCGTCGGAAGCGGACAAAGAAATCGCGATTCATGGCCTTTCGGTGGTGGAAGTACGTAAAAATGGCAGCCGTTGGGAAACCGTTCTTGGCTCAACCTTTAATCGCCGGGTAACCCCGCTGACCGAAGTGGAAATTGCTGGCCCGGCGCGTGGCAATGCGCTGTTGATTACCAAATATTCGCCCACAGCGACCAAAACCCGTGGCACCCTCAATAATTGCGGTACTGGCAAAACGCCGTGGAATACTTTCTTGACCGGGGAAGAAAACTGGGCCGGGTATTACACCCGTGGTGCCGCCGACGATGCCGCCCGTGGCAACGACAAAAGCGTGGTTTCGCTGCGCCGCTATGGCCGTAACCAGGGGGCAGCATCGCGCCATGGTTGGGAAAGCGCAGGCAGTGATGAAAAGTACACGCACTTCAACAATAGTAAAACGGGTAGCTCTGCCGACGGGAGCGATGATTACCGCAATGAGTTGAACGGCATGGGGTATATCGTTGAAATGGACGCCTATACCAAAACCGCTGCGATCAAAAAACGCACCGCATTGGGCCGCTTTGCGCATGAAAGTGCTGCTTTTGGCAAACAGGTAGTGGGCCAGCCACTGGCCGTGTATATGGGTGACGATTCGCGCAATGAATACATTTACAAATTTGTTTCAACTGAAAACTGGGTTGCCGCCGATGCAACAGCGGCCAATCCGGTGGCCATTGGTGACAAATACCTGGATAAAGGTAAGCTGTTTGTGGCCAAATTCAGTGCCGATGGTACCGGCCAATGGATAGAATTAAACATAAGCAATGCCACCATTGCCGCTTACGCCACGTATCGCTTTGCTGATCAAGCCGATGTATTGGTCAATGCGCGCCTGGCGGGCGATGCCGTTGGTGCGACCAAAATGGATCGCCCGGAATGGTGCAGCGTGAACCCGGCCAATGGCGAAGTGTATTATTGCTTGACCAATAACAGCAATCGTCGGGCAGAACCCGGCGCGTCGCCACAATTGGCCCCGGATAGTGCCAACCCACGCGCCTATACCGACCTGAAGGGCACGACCTCGCAGCAAGGCAACCCGAATGGCCATATTTTGCGCATGAAAGAAGGCACTGCGGGTGCCAGTGCCACCAGTTTTACTTGGGATGTGTATTTGTTTGGTGCCGAAACAGGGGCTGATCAAAGCTTGATCAACCTCTCCAAACTTACCGCTGACCAAGACTTTTCCAGCCCCGATGGCTTGGCCTTTGTCAATAGCACAGGCATTTGCTGGATTCAGACCGATGACGGTGCCTATACCGATGTCACCAACTGCATGATGTTGGCAGCCCTGCCGGGCCAAGTGGGTGATGGTGCCAAAACCACGCTAAGCTACAACCGCACAACAGGTGGCCCACTTGCGGTGGATACCTTTATTGGCAAAACCCCAACGGCCGATACGCTCAAGCGCTTTTTGGTTGGCCCGGTGGGTTGCGAACTGACGGGCATTACCGAAACACCGGATGGCAAGGCATTATTTGTCAATATTCAACACCCTGGTGAAACGAGCACGCAAGCCAATATTGCTGACCCTGGCAAATACACCAGTCAATGGCCAAGCAACGCTGGTTTTGGTGCTGGCAAACGGCCACGTTCGGCCACGATTGTGATTACCAAGAACGACGGTGGCCGCATCGGTAGTTAAGTTACGCCGCTTGAGTGAAAAAACCCGGCATTGCCGGGTTTTTTCATTGGCATTCACAACGTGCTGACTTTTCACAAGGTGCTGGGCCAGTTTTGGTCCGACTCTTCCAGTTTCGCCAGCGCCACTTGTTCTGACAAATGAAATTTGGTGTAATCAATTTGCTCCGCT
>JBKJLF010000526.1:0-3488 GCA_046597185.1 Burkholderiaceae bacterium
CCCCCAGCGGTACCCCCTTGGCCGACCAGGCCACGCTGCTGATTGCGGTGGATTTGGTGTTTAATACCGACCCCTACACGCCCATTTCTGCGCGCCTGGCCTATCTGGTCATTATCGATATTTTAGCGGTGGGGCTGGCCTTAAAGCGTGGGCCAGAGTTTCGCAAGAAAATGCAAAATGCGCAAAAATCCTTGCAAGAGTTTGATTTGCAGTTTGATTCGTTCATTGGCTAAGACTGCGCGCTTATTTCACCCACATTCGCATCAACATTCGCATCAACATTCGCATCCGCTTATGCAATGGGCCGTGTTTTATGAAACACCAACGGCTTCACTCCCACCAACTCACTCACGGGCGGCGCAGACTGCAAAATCGACTTTTTCATCTTGCCCATCACATGCATTTCGCACGGCTTGCAGTCAAACTTGAGCGTCAATTTTTCCGAACCGCTCACCAAAGTCATCGGCTCCGCCTTCACCTGCCCCTGCACCCCCGTCACACCTTTGGCTTGCTTGGGGCATAAATTAAACGAAAAACGCAGGCAGTGCTTGGTAATCATCACGGGCACCTCGCCCGCCTCTTCATGCGCTTCAAACGCTGCCGCAATCAGTTGCACCCCATGCTTATGATAAAACTGACGCGCCAGATGATTGTAGACATTGGCCAAATAAGTCAAACTAGTTTCCGGGTAAGCCACAGGCGGCTCCGCTGCCGCTTTGCGCTGTGGCCGTTGCCACGCAGCCAAACGCGCGGCCTCATGCCGCTCAATGGCATCGCGCCGTAGCGCATTGATGCTGCTGGCGGCGACAAACCAGGGGCGCACCAAATCGATCTCGATCTGCTCGGGCACAAACATGGTATTGCCCAGTTTTGCCAAATTTTGCTGCAAACTTTGTTCCGCTTGCGCTGGCGAGGTCGGCGCTTGCCAGGCCAGTGCCAATTCGGTATGCGACTCCACTCCGTCTTCATCGCGCAAACTGAGCCTCAACCCCTTTGCCACACCGCCCTCAGACACTTCAGACAGGTCAGGCACTTCGCTCAACCGCAGCTTGAGCGCCACCTTACGCTCGGCCGACTTTTTGCCAAGCGCGGCTTCCCAACGATGATCGCGATTGCGATTCACCGCCAAACCAACATGTAACCCTACCATTTGCTTGATCGGTTCATTCGGAAACACGCGCCAGAACGCACCCATTTGGGTAACCGTATTGACCTGAATCCCAAACACTTCGCGCTTATGCATATAGTTCAAGCCATCGCCATTGGCAAGCGGCTCTTCAGACTCTATGTCAATCCAGTCCACCCCGATTTTACTCACATAACCCAGGTGCAAACCCACATATTTGGGCGAATCAAACGCCGCAATTTGATCACCCCGCCCTTGGGCAAAATAATCGGTATAACCACGATGAAAGGTTTTATCCACATTCGGGGTGAAGGCAATCGTACTTTTGCCGCTGGCGGCGCGCGCGTATTCCGGGCGGCGGGTTAAAATTTCATCCAATAACAGGCGATAATGGGCAGTAATGTTTTTCACATAGGCCATATCTTTATAACGCCCCTCGATTTTCAGGGAACGAATACCCGCTTCCAGCAAGGCTTCCAGATTTTGGCTTTGATCATTGTCTTTCATCGACAACAAATGCTTTTCATACGCTACCACCCGGCCCTGCCCGTCGGTTAGCGTGTACGGCAAGCGGCAGGCTTGCGAACAATCGCCCCGGTTCGCGCTGCGGCCATTGTGCGCATGCGAGATATAGCATTGCCCGGAAAACGCCACGCATAATGCGCCATGCACAAAATATTCCAAGGGCGTATCCACCTCGGCTTTGATGGCCGCAATTTGCTTGAGGGTAAGCTCGCGCGCCAACACCAGTTGCGAAAAACCCGCATCGCCCAGAAATTTGGCTTTTTCCACCGTGCGAATATCGCATTGCGTACTGGCATGCAATTCAATCGGCGGCAAATCCATTTCCAGTAAAGCCATATCCTGCACAATCAAGGCATCCACCCCGGCCTCATACAAAGCATTCACCTGCTGCGCCGCCAGCGCCAGCTCGGCATCGTGCAAAATCGTATTCATCGTAACGAAAATTTTGGCCCGGTAGCGATGCGCAAAACTCACCAATTGCGCGATATCGGCGATCTCATTGCTGGCATTATGACGAGCACCAAAACCGGGGCCACCAATATACACGGCGTCGGCACCATGCAAAATGGCTTCGCGGCCAATTTCAGCGGTCTTGGCAGGGGCCAATAGTTCAATCTGATGAGCAGCAAGTGACATGGCAAATTTCGAAAAATGGAAAGACCAAAATTATAAATCAATTAACTCGCGCTGACTAGTGCCATTTGCATCTTTCCCGTTCACAGGGGGTGCCATGATAGAATCCAAACCAAACTAAGCCAAGCCGGACCATGCAACCAACCCATTTTTCCATTTGATCAGGAGATGCCGTGCAATCATCGAACTCGCCCGAACCCATGTTTGCCCGCATCAAAGCGTATCTGCTCGCAGAAATTCAAAATGGCCGCTGGAAAGAAGGTGATTTGATTCCATCTGAGCAAACCCTGGTCAAAGAATTTGGCGTCTCGCGCATGACCGTCAATCGTGCCGTGCGTGAATTGAGCGCTGAGCAAATACTTACCCGGCGTCAAGGTGCAGGCACTTATGTCGCGGCACAAAAAATCCATGCCACCTTGCTCGAAATCAAAAGCATTGCCGATGAAGTGCGCTCACGCGGTCATCACTATCAAAGCCAATTACATGAATTGGATAAAGTCTGTGCCAATGAGGCATTGGCGCAACAGTTTGGCCTTACCGTTGGTTGCGAATTATTTCACTCCGTGATCGTACACTTTGATAACCAAATACCGATTCAAGTCGAAGAGCGTTGGGTCAACCCGCAACTTGCGCCGGACTATCTGACGCAAGATTTTAGCCAAATCACACCCAACGAATACCTGACCATTGCCGCGCCCTTACAAGGTGCAAACTATAGCATTGAGGCGCTACTCGCCCCCCGGGCGATTCTGGACATGCTCAAGATCGATTCCAGGCAACCATGCCTGGTATTGAAGCGCGCCACGCGTTCCCATGGACAAGTTGCTTCAATTGCCACAATGTGGCATCCGGGCCAATATTATCAATTTGAAGGACAGGTTGGAGCCAATCTTTAATCCAGTCAGCGCAAAAAAATCTCCGAAACTGCGCATGCCCCATAGCAATATGTGGCATCATAACCAGAGTGAATAAGCCACCCTGTCGCACAACATCGCGCCACAAGAAAATCGTACTGAAGGCATATTCAAAAGGCTTCAATCGATTGAATCGCGGTTTAATCGACTACAATTAATCCATGTATTCGATCCAATAAGCGGTTTTAACCTCTTAACAGCAGCATTGCAAAATTATCATCAATGGCATCAGGAGCAAATATGGATGTAAATGCATCGACCGATACAGTAGAGGAAGATTGGCTGTTCGA
>JBKJLF010000801.1:0-6596 GCA_046597185.1 Burkholderiaceae bacterium
CAATTGCAGATGCAAGCGCAAGTAGCTGCCAACAGTGCTGCGCCAGAGCAATTCAATGATGCGCCTGAAACAATGGCGTTGGCAGCGTAAATCAAGAAGGGGATGCAGAATAATGGCGGATCAGTCAGCCGAATCCGAATTTGAAGCCGAATTTGAAGCCGAATTTGAAGCCGAATCCTGAACGATGTTTGGGTTGTAGGGTAGATAAACCGAAAAAGTGGTGCCCACGCCCACTTCGCTTTGCACTTCAATCCGTCCGCCATGCTTATCGATAATCTTGTGGGCGATACTCAGCCCCAGCCCACTGCCTTCACCAACGCCTTTGGTGGTGAAGAAAACCTCGAAAATCTTGCTGCGAATCGCTTCGGGAATGCCGCAACCGGTATCGCCAATCGACACCAGCGCATTCTCGGCCACCCGCGAGATGCTGATCGTGAGCGTACCTTTCTGGTTCATGGCCTGCAAGGCATTGTAAATCAGATTGGTCCAAACCTGGTTCAGTTCATCCGGCAGACACAAAATGGGTGGAATTTGCTGGTAGTGCTGAACCAGTTCGATGCCGTATTTGAGCTGCCCCTGGTGTATCGTCAGCACGCTCTCCAGGCTCTCTTGCAGATTGGTTTGCATCATCGTCGAGGTTTTATCGACGCGCGAAAAAGATTTTAAGGCCGCAATCAGCTTGGCCACCCGTTCCACGGCTGAATTGACGTTGCTGGTGCTACTGATGATTTTCGCTGTGCTGTGCGCGGCTTTAAAAATCAGCTCGCATTGCGCATGCCGCAACAATGGTAGCGTGTCGGCCAGTGTGCCATGTGCATTTAACTGCACCAGAATATCGGCTTTTTGGCGTGCATTCTCGACACCCGCTTCTTCCAGTTGGCGCGTCACTTCTCGTACCAGTGCGCGTTCCTCGCGCGTGCTGAGCACTTTGGCGGGTAAATTGGCGCGCTGGATCAGGCTTGAAAAACGCTCAACGCTTGCTGCATCAAGCGCCTGAAACAACTTTGGCCACTCAATCAAGGCCTCGGTTAACGCCGTGGAGATGTTGACACCACTGGACTTGATGGCACTGATGGGCGCATTGATCTCATGGGTAACACTGGCAATTAATTGGCCCAGCGCGGCCATTTTTTCAGACTGTATCAATTGGCTTTGCGCCAGCAGGGCCTGGTTTTGCGCCAGCAGCGTGGCTTGCTCGGCCTGGGCTTTTTCGCGCCGAACGATGTTGAAGCGATCTGCCAGAGCGAAGGCCAGCAATATCATTTCCAGGGCAGAGCCAAACTGCAAGGCATTAACTGTGATCATATTACTGGGCAATAGCCCTATCCCTCTTAAAACCGTCATTGCCGCACCAAACAAGGCGATACTAAATGCCGCCATGAAGAAATAGGCGCTACGCTGGCGTTTGATTGCACAATATAGACCCACGCCCAGAATCAGCATTGCGGCGAAAAGATTGAGCAGTGCGGCGGCCATGGCGAACGTGTGCATGGACAGGGCGAATGGGATTGGGCTCAGCAGAAAAATGCCGATCAAGACTGTGATGCTGCGGTCAACGCGTGGAACCATACCCGCTGTATTGAGCATGATGCGGGTAAATTGCAAGGCGCTGGCAAGTACCATTGACCAACCGACAAAATAAGAGATATCCGACCAATGTGTGGCACCAGGCCACAAAAATTCATGCGCCAAGCCCCCATAGGTGGCCAGTGCCATGGACAAGCTGAAGATAAAGGCAACATACGAAATATAGATAGCTTCCCGTAGGGCGATAAACATTAACAGATTGAATAGAACCATTGCGCTGGCCATGCCGAAATACCAGAATTGACTCAGGTAGTCAACCCGTTCGTAAGTATGGAAGGCGGCGGGCGTCCAAAGCCTGATCGGCAGCAATACGCCATCGTTGGCTTGAATTCGCAGGTAATAAGTCTGTTGTGCCCGGGCGGGCAGGGTGATGGGGAAGACAAAAAAACGATTCGGCCAGGCCCGGGTGGCGAAGGGCAATGCGTCGCCGGTTTTTACCGATTGGTAAGTGCCATTGCTGTCGGGTTGATAAAACTCGACACTGGTCAGCGCAAAGTTGTTAATCTCCAGCATTCGTTCAAGCGCTTGCTCGCTGCTATTGCGCAAGTTCAGGCGTAACCAATAGGCCGAGGTGGTAAAACCATAGCTGAGTGCGCTTGCGGGGGCATGGTTGCCTTGAAAGCGGCTTGCTGTTTGGGCCTCTCGCACATGACTTAAGGTCAGGCTCTGGCTGGGGTCTTCCAGCACCGCAAAGTATTCGGTTAGCGAAACAGGTGCCTGACTTGGCCCACTGGCGTCCAGTACTTTCTCTGCTGCCAAGGCATTGCTTGCCAACAGGGCCAAGCTGTGGCATAGAAAAAAGAGTACGAAATACCAGCAGCCGGGTTTGAGGTGCATGCCTACTCCTTGATGCAGAGCGATAAAAACAAATGGTAATGCGGTTGAGAGTCCAAGCTGATATTACAAGTAAGCGGAAATAAACGCAATTGTTTTTGATTTTTTGGTGCATCTGAATGTTGGATGATGCGCGGCGCATTAGTTCAGATCCAGTTGCGTCAATGCCTGCAGGGTATCGCTGCTGCCGAAGGGTTGCACCGTCATATGGGCAGGCCTTGGCGTAACGACTGTTGCTGGCAAGCCATACGAAATATCGCGCACCACGATGGAAAAGGGCTTACCCGCCGCCACGCTCAATTCCAGCCGCAGCGGCTTATCTTGCATGGCCCAGGCATTTATTTCCCAGCGGTTCGGGGCAGGGTGGGCAAATTCAACCAGTTCTACCTTGGCCGCATCCACTTTTATGCCATCCACCCGAATATTGATGCGGGGGGCCTGGCGTTGCGAGCGCACTTCCAGTTTAACGCTACGCATTGCGCCATCGACTTTATCTTCTATCAGTGTAATGCCAGGCGCGGGCAAATTTAGCAGCGCTGCCGGGCTACGCCAGTACAAGTTTGAACTGGCACCAAATAAATCGCTGGCACTATCGTGTTTGGGGTAGTTTGCGTCGGCTTTGAAAACGTCTTGGGTCCAACTATCGAGTGCCAGGTCGTTGGAAATCCAGAATGCTTGCTGTTTGGCGGGCACTTCAACATAGAAAAGGCTATTTTGTTTTGGGTGCTCTGCGCTAAAACCGGCGGTGAGCGCACCCACGCCGAAAAACACCATCGCAGCCAGTTGTGGCGCGAAGCGAAACAGGCGGTAATGGCTTAGATCGTCCAGCAAGCTATTGAGTAAAGCCAGTACCAGTCCAAAAATAATGATCGGGGCAAAAGCCATGGCCGGGGTGAGGGCGTTATACAGTAAATGCACAATCGGTGTGAACAGGATGATAGCGGGGCAGGCAGCGGCGAGTAAAATCACTCCGCGTAGATTGCCTGATATCGGGCGTTTGGCCAGAAACAGCAGCGCCAGCAGCATCGGCAGCAGCGGCCAAGTGAATAAAAAGCTGCCGCCCGGTAGGGCGAGGCTGGTCGCTGCCAACAGCAAAACCCATAGTAAGAATGCGGCCAAGCTTGATTCCAGCGGGCGTATCCAGCGTTTGAGCAGGGTTTGCAGGATCACAAACAGGCTCAGTGCCAGCGTTAAAAAGAACGGTAAATACCAGCCGTCATTGTAGGTGGCACCGTGCAAGAGCGATTTATAGCCCGGATTCATGTCCAGAATCAGCGACCACATGCCCGCGCATGCACCCGCCAACGCGGCGATCACCAGCAGGTGAGTCAGCAAGCCCAGAAAAATTCGGCCGGGGCGCGCGCTGCCGTTTTTGACGCAGGTGACCAGTAGCGCACCAAACAGTAGCAGCGTGATACCTGAGAGCGGCAACACCCATGCCACCGGGTAATTTACCAGCCCCAGGGCGGGCAGATCAAAACACACCCGGTCGCTGGAGAAGATGTCATCGAGCGCTTGCTGGCCGAAATGGCGCGTCAGTGCCAGCATGGTGTCGCCCTGGTGTTGTAGCGTGGCTTGGTTCAGTAAATCGGGTGTATCGAGCATAGTATGGTAGCTGTTATGGCGTTCACCTGCTGCAAAATTCAGGCCGGGCAGTTTGGCTTGTTTAAAAATGGTGAGATCAGTATAATTGGGCATTTTTTTATAGACTTCATACAGCAGGGAATTGCTGATCGGGTGGGCCACTGACTGGCTTAAGCCTTGTATCATCTTGCCATTGCCGCTACTGGTTTCAAACATCCAGACCGCACCGCTATTGCCGCGATATTCAAAATTGAGCACCATGCCCACCTGTTTGGCCCATGGGTGGGTTTTGACAAAGGCATCCGCGCCGAGCATGCCGACTTCCTCGCCATCGCTCACAAGCACGATCACATCATTTTTCAGCGCTGGCCCAGTTTTCAGGGCACGCAGGGTTTCCAGGATGGCGGCAACCGACGCGCCATCGTCGGCGGCACCGGGGCTGGTGGGGACGGAATCATAATGGGAGGCCAATAGCAATGCTTTGCCCACACTTCCTGCAGCGCTGCCACTTGCTGCACTACCCGGCAGGCGTGCCACAATGTTTTGCACTATTGCGGCTGATTTGCTGGCACCCAAGCTCACCATGGTGGTTTGAATTTCAGGCTGCAACCCTAGCGCTTTGAGTTGATCCATGATGAAGTCGCGCACTTTGTCATGCTCGGCACTGCCAATGGGGTGTGGTTTGGCGGCAATCTGGCGCAAGGATTGCATCGCTCTTGCTGCGGAAAAAACGGAGGCGGGTGCGCTACTGTCCAGCGGCGGCGTAGGGCTGGCGTGGTACATGGCGAGCGTAATCAAGGCCAGCATGGCGAGCACTATGGCGCACAGAACGGCGGCGGAAAGTCGGGCTTGGGCGTTGTTCATGTTTTCAGTTGACATGGTTGGTTTGGTTGGCAGGGTTGGCTTGGGCTGAAGGAGGAAATTGGACTTAGTGTACAACAGGCACGACGCTTTTCTTGCGCTTTCAGAAAAAAGTCCGCCAGAAAGTGGGTTTGCCTTGCTTTGGCTTGGCCATGTCCGAATCCGGCGAGTCGATTGCGCCGATGGCGGCGCTTTGCCACGGGCGAAACTGATGGCGGCGATTCGGCGCATTGCGCGTGTGATTGACGTGCCGCTGAGTGTGGATCTGGAAGACGGATTTATTCCCGGTTTGGCCCACGCGGCAGCGCTCGCGCCCATTGCCAGGGCAGTGAGTATGCCGTTAAATTTGATGATGCTACCGGATATGGATTCGGTCAATGATTTGTTTGCCACAGGCGCGCGGCGCTTCACACTGGGGCCAGCTTTGTTTCAGTCGGTGTATGGGTATGGTCGCGCACAGGTGCGGCGGTTTATGCAGCAGCAAGATGCAAGCGAAATGTTTGGTCATGATTTGCCCTATCCATGGTTGAATGCGGCGTTTCAGGCTTAAGCGAGGGGGCACCGAGAAGCGCCCCCGCACCTTTCATGGTAAAGGAATCCATTCATGCTCACCCGGCACGCTGCCCATTTGCTGGTTGGCCCATGCCAGTTTGGCTTGTTCGATCCGTTCCTTGCGTGAAGAAACAAAATTCCACCAGATATGTCGATTCCCATCCAGCGGCGTGCCACCAATGACCACGAAGTGCGCACCCTGTGGGCTGCTGATGTTGGCGGGCGCATCCGGCGGCAACAGCGCCAGTACGCCCGGTTCCAGCGCGACGCCATCGATGATGATGATTTGGTCAACGCAATACACAGCGCGCTCCAGCTTGGCGGCGGGCAGTTCCAGCGTGGCGTTGGGTTCGGTTTGCAGGTCGAGATACAGAGTTTCCTGAAACGTCGGCACGGGTGAGCTTGCACCAAAGGCCTGGCCGATCAACACCCGCAGGGTAACGCCAGCTAATTGCAGGGTGGGAATCTCGGCGGCGGGGGTGTGGCTGAAGGCGGGGGCGGTTTCTTCAAAGGCGGTGGGTAAGGCCAGCCATAATTGCAAGCCATGATTGACAAAGCTTTGCGTGCGCAAATCTTCCGGCACCCGCTCGGAGTGCACTACGCCGCGCCCGGCAGTCATAAAATTGATGGCACCGGGTTCAATCCGCTGGGTCACGCCAAGGCTGTCACGGTGCATCATCGCCCCTTCGAATAAATAAGTGACCGTGGCCAGCCCAATGTGCGGATGTGGGCGTACATCATGTCGGCTCTCCGGCGTCACCGTGACCGGGCCAAAGTGATCAAAAAAGATGAACGGGCCAACAGCCTGACGTTTGCTGGAGGGCAGGGCGCGGCGTACCACAAAACCAGCACCCAAATCATGGGCGCGCGGGGTGATCAAATCGAGAATTGGCATGAAAGGCTTTCGGAAAAGGCGCGGGGCGCGGATGGGGGATTATAACAAGGTAAGTGTCGGGCATGGCACAGCGGGCAGGTACCCATAGGTTGAATGTGTCAAGCTTCCCTTTACTTCAATTTATTTTTGAAATGAAATAATTTATATATATATATTATTTTTACCGCTCAAGTTTAGACATTCCCTTGGCCTCAGCAGCCGCTGAAAAGGTAAAAAAACAAATAACAACTGATTGATTATCCACCAAAAAGCAGGCAGAAAGCGCAATTTCTGACAAATGCCA
>JBKJLF010000827.1:0-10800 GCA_046597185.1 Burkholderiaceae bacterium
GGTGGATGTGTGCCGAGAAGGCGGCGACGGAAGCATTGTCGTCGCCATGCTGTAACAGAGATGGTGGTAGGCCCACCGCTTTCACCTTGCAGGAGGGGGAAGCAAACTGCCCCAAGCTGCTGTGGTCAAGAGCCATGGTGGTGAGCGTTGAGGGAAAAGGCGGCATAAAGCCGTCAGGTAAGTTGCAAGGAGTCGAACTCGTGTGAACCACTGGTTAAGTGTCGTTAAAGTTATAGAGATGTTGTCAAAATCAGGGGCTATCCACTCTCCTGAGACAAGCGTGGCGGATACCTGTCTACTGGCTACGTGGCAACCGGCATAAAGGTGGCGAGACCTTGCAACAGGCTCTGGTACGGAACTCGGGAGCCTGTTGCCCTGATGTTAAGAGAGAAGCCGAAAGCGGTGATCCCGCAACATGAACATTGCAAAACCATATGACATACCCAAAAGGTTGGTTTGGGATGCCTCTAAAAAAAGTGAAGGCAAATCGTGGTGCAGCGGGTGTTGACAACGAGACGATAGCGGATTTCGAGAAGAATCTGAGCCATGGCCTGTACAAAATCTGGAACCGTATGAGTTCTGGTAGTTACATGCCTGCCTGCGTCAAACGGGTAGAGATAGGCAAATCGGATGGCAAGTTGCGTCCGCTGGGCATACCCACCGTGAGCGGCAGAACGGCGCAGATGGTGGTGAAGATGGTGGTGAAGATGGTGCTGGAACCGCAATGGGATCAGCAGTTTCATTCATCCTCGTTTGGCTATCGGCCCGGAAAATCGGCACATGATGCATTACGGCAGGCAAGAACGAACTGCTGGAAATTCGGCTGGGTGATTGATCTGGATATCAAGGGTTTCTTTGATAATTTGGATCACACCCTGCTAATGAAGGCAGTCAGGCATATGACAGACAATCCGTGGGCCATTCTATACATTGAACGCTGGATCAAGGCTGGGGTAATACTCCCGGATGGAACCAGCCATTTGCCGCAGAAAGGGACGCCACAGGGCGGGGTCATCAGTCCGCTCCCGGCCAACCTCTTTTTTGCACTTTGTGTTTGACAAATGGATGGTTCGACATCATGCCGGAATACCATTCGAGCGGTACGCGGACGATGCAATCGTCCACTGCCAAACGCGGGCACAGGCAACAATGATGCTTCAGAAGATCGAGCAGCGGATGGCTGAATGTGGGTTGAGCTTGCACCCGGACAAGACCAAGTTGGTTTATTGCAATCCGAAGTGGAAGGTGGGGTCGGGAGTGGAAACACAATTTGACTTCCTGGGTTTCACCTTTCGCAAAAGGCTGGCCGTGAAGAAAGGGCATGGCAAGTTCACTGGCTTTTTGCCAGCGATAAGCAACAAGGCCAAGAAGGCGATAGTGCGCGATATGAGGGAATGGAAGCTACACCAAAAGACAACTTTGATCATTGCGGATTTGAGCAGGCAGTACAACGCGAAGATTCGTGGCTGGTTGAACTACTATGGCGAATTTTACAAATCTGCCATGTCTCATGTGGTGTTCATGATCGATGGGCGATTAATCAAATGGGCGCGTGCCAAGCATCGCAGGTTTGCGAAGCACCGCATGCGGGCTGTGGGGTGGATCACCGAATTGAAAGTGCGATGTCCCAAATTATTTGCGCATTGGGAATTCTGGGGCTGTAAAAATGGTTGAATAACAAGAGCCGGATGAAGCGAGAGTTTCACGTCCGGTTCTGTGAGAGGCTGGCGGGGAAGTTCCGCTGGCCTACTCGACCAGAGTAAACTTAAATGCCGGCCCGCACGTCTCGCTTTCGCCACCCGACAGGCCGCCCCATTTTCTTCGCCGTCATCCGCCTTCCACTCAACCCTTCAACTTGCGTAACAAACACATCATTGCCGAGTGCCATCCCTTTGTTGGAGGCGAGCCGAATAGAATCGAGCAACTTTCCTTCAACATGCGATTTGGGTTCCGCTGCGCTTGTAGGTAAAATTGAAATATCGCACATAGCGCCGGCCAAGGGACTGCATCATCTGACTGATGGCATTTACAGATCGTGGGGTGCATAGCAGATGCACATGGTTGGTCATCAACACCCAAGCATGAATTTCGACCTGATATTGCTTTGAATATTCCTTTAACCATGCCGCGTAAGCCGCAAAATCTTGATCGCTGGCAAAGCAAACATGTCGATTATTGCCGCGCTGGATCACATGCTGAGGAATGCCCAATGGGCAAGCTCTCGCTAATCGGGCCATTTATTTTATCTCCAAGGTGATTAATCGGTGGAGTATAGCAGGAATTAAGTTTACTCTGACCCCAGTTATTCCCAGTTATTCAACACCCCTACAGTTCTATTTTCCCCTTTGTCAGGGTCAAGCACTTTTTGCATTTATTTTTGCGAATGCTGCGCCAGAATTGGCGCAAGCGCTTATTGTACTGGCTATACTGGCTTACAATCCTGTCTTGGCAGGATTAAAGCTCAAAATAGCTGAACCATTCCTTAAAATCCTAATAAGGCAGGATTATTCATGAAAAAAGTCAAACCTACCCCTTTCCCCGGCAATCCGGTCCTGGCGGATGCCAAGGTCTTGGGCAGCGCGGTGCGTGCCGCGCGCACTGCCGCGGGCATGACGTTGGCAGAAGCGGCCATGTCCATTGGCGTGGCCAAGCAAACTTTATCCAATCTGGAGGCGGGTAAGCCGGGCGTGGGCTTGGGCTTGTCGCTGAAAATTGCTCAAGCCTTGGGCCTGGGCTTGGTCGTGCTTCAGCGCCATCAGCAAGAACGGGTGTGTCAAACTATTGCCGGGTTACCCAAATGAGTGAGCAAATGAGTGCGCCAGATGGATCGCTGGTGCTGGATGTGTTTCTGGGCGATACACTGGCGGGCTGGCTTTCGCATCATGCAGCCAGCAACCGCTTTGCATTCAACTATGCCCCCACCTGGCTGACCGAGCTGACAGCTTACCCGCTCAGCCCCGGCTTACCCTTGCATCCACCCGGGCAAACTGCGGAAGCGCATAGTACCAGCGTGCGTCAGTTTTTCGAAAACCTGTTACCCGAAGGCCGCGCGCTGGATGAGGCGGCCAGTGCCAATAACCTGTCCAAATCCAATTTGATTGGTTTGATGTTGGCCTTGGGTGGTGAAACCAGTGGCGCGGTGCGTCTGTGTTTGCATAACGAAGTGGCCAATGCTGCCAATATTGCCAACGCGGGCACCAACCAGCCAACGCCCACGCTACGGCGTGCTCTGCTGCCAACCGAACTCTCTGATCGCATTCGCGCCCGACCGTATCAGGCATTTTCGGTGTGGGACGGCAAGGTGCGGCTCTCGATTGCCGGTTTTCAAGACAAAATTGCAGTTTTTAAAGATGGCGATGATTGGTTTTTTGTTGAAGGTAGTGAACTCGCTTCCACCGTCATTTTAAAACCCGAACCAAGTAACCCCGATCTGGCGGGCTTGGCCAGCAACGAGTTTTTTTGCATGACGCTGGCGCACGCGATTGGTTTGCCGGTGGCGCAAGTGGCGCTGCGCCATGTGCCCCAACTGGTGTTGGAAGTGCTGCGTTTTGATCGGGCCAAGCAGGCCCGGGCTGATTCGGCATTGGTACGCATTAAGCGCCTGCACGTGTTTGATTGCTGCCAGGCGCTGGGCATTTCGCCGATGCTCAAATACGAACGACCGTATGGCGACAATGAACACGTGCGCCATATCCGTGATGGCGCATCGTTGCCACGCCTGTTTGATTTACTTGAACGCAGTAAAAACCCGGCGGCGCAGCGCTTGCAATTGTTGCGCTGGGTGTTGTTTCAAGTGTTGATTGGCAACACCGATGCGCATGCCAAAAATCTCTCCTTTTTTGGCGATCCGCAAGGCTTCTATCTCACGCCTGCCTATGATCTGGTCAGCATTCTCGCTTGCGATAACGCGGGTATTGAAGATGCCTTTGCCATGGCCATTGGCGACGCCTTTCGCGAACATGAGCTTTCTGCCTTGGAGTGGGCTTATTTTGCTTTTGCCTGCCACTTGCGCCCAAGCCTCGTAGCACAGGAAATGAAGAAAATGATGGCAAAAATCAAAACCTCGCTGGCAGGCTGTTGCTCCACTGCACAAAGCGCAGGGGCAGATATGGCCGTGGTGAATGATGTGTGCAAGGTCGTGCAGCGCTTATGCGCACGCCACGAGGGCATCGTTGGGCAGATTGCCAAAGTAGATCCAGCTTTGTTTTGATTGCTAATAATCCTGTCATTGCAGGATTAAAGTGCAAAGTACTTGATTTATGTCATTAAATCCTGTCTTGGTAGGATTTAAGCTTCACGTGCTTGATTTACGCCTTTAAATCCTGTCTTGGTGGGATTTAAGCTTCGCGTGCTTGATTTGCGTCATTTAATCCTGTCTTGGCAGGATTAAAGCTGAAAATCGCTGACTCATTCCCTAAAATCCTGATCAAGCGGGATTATTTCCGCAAGCAATCAAACCCGCGTCGTCACCTGGCCAACGTCGTATAATGGCGCTTTGATAAAAAAGCGTAGCAAGCGCCATCCCTCAATCTATAAGGATTTTTCATGACCATTCTCACGCACCAGGAAAACGGCATTCTCACCATTGAATTCAACCGCCCGGAACGCAAAAATGCGATTACCGTGGAAATGTACCAACAAATGGCCGATGCCATCCATGCCGCCGAGCAAGATACAGCAGTGCGCGTGATTCTTTTTATTGGCAAACCGGAAGTGTTTACGGCAGGTAATGATCTGGAAGACTTCCTGAAAGCCGCCAATCCGGCAGACAACAAGCCCATCAGCGAGCGTTCGGTGTATCGCTTCATGTGTGCACTCAGTCAAGCCAGCAAACCCGTGGTGGCGGCGGTGGCGGGGGCGGCGGTAGGGATCGGCACCACGCTGTTAATGCATTGCGATTTGGTATATGCGGCAGAAAACGCCAAATTTTCGATGCCGTTTGCACCGCTGGGCGTGTGCCCGGAATTTGGCTCCTCCTTGTTGCTGGCGCAAATCATGGGGCATCAGCGCGCGGCAGAAAAATTGCTGTTGGGCGAAACCTTTTTGGCGCAAGAAGCCTGGCAGTGTGGCCTGGTTGCCAAAGTACTGCCCAATGATGAATTGCTTTCCTGGGCGCGCGCCCAGGCGGCCAAGCTGGTGGCCTTGCCTGCGGCCTCACTACGCGCCACCAAGCGTTTAATGAAGAGCCGCCAGGCCGAACAACTCAAAGCCGTGATCACCGAAGAAAACCTGTTATTTGGCGACATGCTGGTCGGACCGGAAGCCAAGGAAGCGTTCACTGCCTTCTTTGAAAAACGCAAACCCAATTTTGCCCAATTTGATTAATATTTTGCCTAACTTTCGATGAAGGACGCACCATGAGCGATTTAAGCAACGAGCAAGCCGAACCCCTGGTGGTACGTGAGGCGCAAGACGGCGTACTCACTTTAACCCTGAACCGCCCCGATCAATTTAATGCGCTCTCGCTGGAAATGATGAGCGCCTTGCAAGCCGAATTGAAAGCGGTGGCGCAAGATGCCAGCATTCGGGTAGTGGTGCTGGCGGGGGAAGGCCGGGCGTTTTGCGCCGGGCATGATTTGAAGCAAATGCTGAACATGGCAGATCAGGCTGATCCGGCCAAAATGCAAGCAGCCTACCAGGCCATGTTTGCCCAGTGCGCGCAATTGATGATGCAAATTCAAACCCTGCCGCAACCGGTGATCGCGCGGGTGCATGGCGTGGCCACGGCGGCGGGTTGTCAGTTGGTGGCGATGTGTGATATGGCGGTGGCGGTGGAAAAAGCCCGCTTCGCCGTTTCCGGCATCAATGTCGGCTTGTTTTGCGCCACGCCAGCGGTGGCGCTGTCACGCAATGTGCCACGCAAGCAGGCGCTGGAAATGCTGCTCACCGGGGACTTTATCGATGCCCAAACCGCCTTGGCGCGTGGCCTCGTGAACCGGGTGGTAGCGGCAGACTGGCTGGATGAAGAAATCGGCAAGCTGTGCCAATCGATCAAGGCCAAACCCGCCAGCGTCATTGCCAGCGGCAAGCAAATGTTTTATCGCCAGAGCGAAATGGGCATTACCGCCGCCTACCAATTGGCGGCGCAAGCGATGGCTTGCAATATGGTAGACCCGATCGCGCAAGAAGGGGTGACGGCGTTTGTGGAAAAACGCGTGCCTGGCTGGCGTTAAACCAAGTTCAACCTTAGGGCATCGCCGCACCCGGTGTGCAACGCACCGGGATGCCTTGCGGGTCAAAGTCATCCAGGCAAAATACGTTGATGCCAAAATTGTCGGGCGTTACGCGCTTGCGGTGGAAGGGGTAAATGCCGCAGGTTTTGCAAAAAAAGTGGTGCGCGGTGTGGCTGTGGAACTGGTATTCGGTGAGTGCGTCGGCCCCGGCCAAGAGCTTGAACTGGCTCTCGTGTACCTTCACCATCAAGGCATTTTTTTTGCGGCAGATGGAGCAATCGCAGGTGGTGAGTTCGGGAAAATCGGTGCTGATTTCAAATTGCACAGCGCCGCAGTGGCAGGCACCATGATAGGTTTGTAGCGGACGGTGGCTCATAGGATAGCTCGTGTGGTCAAGGAAATGTCATGCGATTGTAATCGAAACTGTGGCATTTTGCCGAAAAGCCGTGATTTTGCCAGTCAAGCTGGCATGCTTTGCGCGACGTTGCCACTGGGTTGGATTACAATCACGGATTACTTTAGGAGGCCTCATGGCAACAATTCATTTTATTGGCGGGGAAAAGGGCGGGGTAGGTAAATCGGTGGTGGCGCGTTTGTTGGCGCAATACATGATTGATAAGGAATTGCCCTTTATTGGCTTTGATACCGACCGTTCGCACGGCGCATTAATGCGCTATTACGCCGATTATTCATCACCCACAGTGATCGATAATTATGAAAATCTGGATGCGATTATCGAAGCCGCACATGCCGACCCGGAGCGCCGCATTATTGTCGATTTGGCGGCGCAAACCCATTTCCCGCTAACGAGTTGGTTTGAAGAATCGGGCGTGCTGGAATTGGCCAGTGAAATTGGTTTGCCGATTTACTATTGGAACGTGATGGATTCCGGCAAGGATTGTGTCGATTTGCTGGGCAAGCTGTTTGATCAGTATCAGGATCGTTTGCATTATGTGCTGGTGCAAAACCAAAGCCGGGATGATGATTTCACGATTCTGGAAAATTCCGGTTTAAAGCAGCGTGCGGCGCAATACTATGCCGACATCATCAACATCAAGCGGCTGTATCCGGCGGTGATGAGTAAGATTGACAGCTTGAGCCTGAGTTTTTGGGCCGCGAAAAACAAGGTGGATGACCAGCCTGCCGCGCTGGGGATGTTGGAGCGGCAGCGTTTGAAGATTTGGTTGAACCATGCGTATGCGGAGATTGACAAGGTGGGGGTGTAATAATGGGGGCTGCGCCCCCGCAATCAGCGCGTTATAAATCTGCAATCTCAGCCAGCGTTAGCCCGCTGGCTTGCGCGATTTGTTCATCGCTGATGCCAAGTTGCTTGAAATTGCGTGCGGTATTCAAGCGTTCCTGGTGGGCGGCAGCCCGTTCTTGCTTAATGCCTTTTGTGATGCCTTGCTCAATGCCATCGTTCACGCCATCGTCATAAGCCGTATCGATGACATTTTTTAGATCCCGGTAATACTTTAAACTGGCCTGATAAGCAGCGCGCTCTTGCGGCTTAAATGCGACCAGCTCGGCGATATGAAATAATTTCTCAAAGACACTTTCCTGTAGCGCTGCGGGAATGGTATCCAGATCGGGCAAATGCCGGAACACATAAAACCATTTATCTTGCAAAGTCTTCAACTCGTCCAGCGTTTTGGTAAAATTGGGTAAGGTGATGTAAATAAAAGTTAATTTATCGTAGAAAATCTGGTTATTTTGATTTTGCAATTGCACGGTGTGGATCACATCGCTCTTGTCGCCATCATCAAAAATAAAATCCAGAATGCCGATGGTGTACACCGCTTGCAAGCGAAAATTCCAGTTCCCTTTTTGGCCCTGCTCTTGGATCGGAAAGCTGGCGTAGTAGACGCTACGGTCTTTAAAATAGTTTTGTTTGGCTTTTTGCAACTCGACAATAAAATAAGTGCCGTTGGGTGTTTTGCAGTGCAAATCAAAAATAGCTTTGCGGTCAAGCGCGCTGACGCCCTGCCATTCACTACGGCTGTATTCGAGTTCGGCGATTTGGTGTTTGGCGGGTAGCAGGGTGTTGAGGAAGCTGATCAGCAAGTCTTTATTCGGTTCTTCGCCAAAGACTTTTTTAAAGCCAAAGTCGGTAAAAAGATTGATGTATTTGTCCATATTGCACCCCACAGCAAAAACGCCATTTTAGCATGGCAAGGGCGTGCGTTGGTTTTTGCCTGTGCCAATATGGCAGCGTCGGTTTTACGTGCTATGTGGCGTATGGGGTTTTTGTGCGCGGAAACGTGCAAAGCAGAACCAATTTGCGCTATTGTTGCAATACTTGCCTGTTTTATTCACTTGCCCGGATTATTGTTCATGCCTGATCGTCATCTTTATCACCATCACTATTTCAAAACGCTGGGCGAAGCCGAGTTGGCGCATTTGGCGCAGCGTTGTCATGCTTGGGGTATGCATCCGGCGGAGTTTGCCAAACGTATTAGCCTTTGGTTGGAAAATTTTGATGATGAGGCCGATTGGCCGCTGGCTTTGAAGCTGGTGAATGCGCTGGAATATTATAGCGAGGCGGCGTTTCATCAGTTGTTGAAGAAGCGGCAAGATGCGGTTGAGCGTTATTTGGCGCGCCAAGGTTTGGAGTCGGCGCGCGTCTGGTTTGCCGTGCCGAACGATTTGGCCGATAGCGCCACCCGCCACGCGCATCCGCTTTCCAAGGTGTGGGCTTTACCGAATGAGCGCTTTATTTCGTTTGCGCAGTTGGGGCAGATGGCGGGTTTGGGGGCGCAGGATACCTTGATTTTGTTTAACGATACCTATGGCAGCGGCAAGCAGTTTATGCGCGAGGTTTGGCCTGGCGTTGCGCCCTTGGTGGGGAAGGTGGGGGCGGTGTTGATTGTGGGTGCGGCGATTGCTGCCGAAGCGTTTGCCTTGTTTAAGCGCGAGGCGGTGGGGGCGCAGGTGATACCGAATTATCCGGTGGTGACGGTGAATAATCTGCAGGGCTTTACCGGGGCTGATGTGGCGCGGCTGGGGGAACTGGGGGCGCTTGTGTACCCTAAGTATCCGCAGGGGTTTGGGGGCTGTGGGTTGTTGCTGGCTTACCACTTTCAGTGCCCGAATAATAGCTTGCCTTTGATTTGGGCGGATGGGCGGAATAATGCGGTGGCGGGGCGGCGGGTTTATCCTTGGACGGCTTTGTTTCCGTATGTTGGCAAGACGCGGGCAGCGGGGGCGGTTGCGGCGGTGGCTGCGGTTGCGCCTGCCAGTGCGCCTGCGGTTACACCCGTGCATGTGCCTGCCCCCATACATGTGCCTGTTGTGCCCGCCCGCACGCCCACGGTTGCGCCTGTGGCCGTGGCTACCGAGCCGGAAGGCAAACCTGCATGGGCCAGCGGGCATGGCAAGGATGAATTTGGCTGGTGGGCAGAATTTGTGGTGCGCGGCGTCAAGCAGCGCATGCGCTATATTCATCCGGGGCGGTTTGTGATGGGCTCGCCGTATAGCGAAGAGGGTAATGAAGATGATGAAAGCCCACAGCACGGCGTGACGATTGGCCAAGGGTTTTGGCTGGCTGATACCGCGTGTACCCAGGCTTTGTGGCAAGTGATAATGGGTGATAACCCGAGTGCGTTTAAAGAAAGCGGGGCCGATGCGCCAGTAGAACAGGTGAGTTGGGATGACGTTGCGCTATTTTTGCCCAAGTTAAATGTTATGTTGCCGGGCTGCCGGGTCAGTTTGCCGACCGAGGCGGAGTGGGAATATGCTTGCCGCGCCAGCACCACGAGGCCATTTTATTTTGGTGAGAATATTTCGGTTGAGCAGGTTAATTATGAAGGCAATTATCCCTACAATAATGCGGCCAAGGGCAAGTATCGGGCGGCTACGGTGCCCGTGAAGAGTTTGCCTGCGAATAAATGGGGCTTGTACCAAATGCATGGCAACGTGTGGGAATGGTGTGCGGATGGTATGCGTACCTATGCTGCGGATGAGGTGGTTGATCCCGGTTTGGCAGAGGTGTTATCGGCGCGGAGCGGCGATGAAGTGCGCGCGTTGCGCGGTGGCGGGTGGAGCCGCCGCGCGCGGTGCGCGCGTTCTGCCTACCGCTACCACGACCAGCCGGACAGGCGGTACGGCGATATTGGCTTTCGCCTTGCTTTGAGGTCCAAGAGCAGCAAGTAGCCCGGAGGGCTGGGGTTAAGGCGCAGGATGCGCCTGGCACCGGAGGTGCCGGGTTTGGGGGGAAGGTATTGCCCCGCAGGGTCGATTTTTATTGCTTTTTGTTAATTAAATTTAATCATGAATAAACCAATTATTCCCACGTCGCCAGCCGCAGAGGTTGCAAGTTATGACGCATGGTTCCGCGCTAAAGTCCAGCAAGCAATTGACAGCAAAGAACCCCGCATTGAGCATGACGATTTGATAGCCGAAATGGATGCCTTGATCGCCGCCATTGAAGCAGATGCGGCCATGTAAATGATTTTGTAAATTACCTTGTTCCCTTATATCCAAACTGATATATTTGCAGTGAAGTTGAATTCTCAAGTTTAGACATTCCCTTGGCCTCAGCAGCCGCTGAAAAGGTAAAAAAACAAATAACAACTGATTGATTATCCACCAAAAAGCAGGCAGAAAGCGCAATTTCTGACAAATGCCA
>JBKJLF010000870.1:0-4711 GCA_046597185.1 Burkholderiaceae bacterium
TGTCACCACACTCAAGAGCGGTTTATTAAGCGACTTGTATACCAATAGCCAGAAAATGCTGGAGCAAAAAGAACAACACATTCAACAGTTGCAAGCGTCGATCAAAGCCTCGGTCAATGCTCACCGTGATAATTTGCTGCAAATGAAAGGGATTCCGACCGAATTAAATGCCTTATTTCCGCAAATTTCAGGCGTCTGGGTATCGGAAGCCATCCATTGGGATCAGGCTTTGGGCTTACAAAACGATCCGGGTTTGGTGTTTAATATCAAGGCCGCGACGCCATTTTCTGCCGATGAGCGGGTGCGCTTGAGCGCATGGCTGGCGGCGCGCATGAAAACCGATAAAATAAAACTGGTGGTGGAGGCAGATGCGCCACCAAGCAGTGCTAAAGCAAAAACCAAGCCTGCAGGTAAGCGTGCGGGGAAGCGTGCGGGGAAATAAGCTTAATCTGAATAATGATGGGAAAAAGCAACATGTATTTGCACAAATTTAGTTGCCTTTCCCGCTGATGCCATTCATAATGGCGTTTCACCACTACTAAGGCTTAGTTTTGCCTTTTAAGGCCTCCGGGTTTGCCCGGAGGCTTTTTTTATTGGTGCTGTTGCCAAACACAGCTTCCAGCGCGATATTGCGAATGGCAATGATGGCCGGGTCGGTCAGGTGGCGCTCGTTGCTAATGGCCCAGATTTGTTCGGTAATGTCGTCAATTTGCCCCACTTCAACCACATCGTATTGGGTGCAGGTTTGTTTTCGTATCGCGCTGGGTGCAACAAACAGGCCGACCCCGCCTTGGCCAAATGCTTTCATCAATGGCGCATCGTCAAATTCGCCCACAATTTTGGGGCGCAGTTGATGACTATCGAGCCAAGTCAGTAGCTTCGGATGCAGTGCTACCTCTTGGCCCGGCAACAAAAACGGCGCTTGATGCAGCAGCGCCGGAAATTCGCCCTTCAAGGATTGCGCCAAACCCGGCGTGGCAAACACGGTGAGGCCGCATTCGCCCAATAAATGGCTGTAACCGCGCACGTTCAGGTGCGCTGGCATGGCTTGGTCGGCGATGATTAAATCAAGCTTGTGCACGGCCAGCTCGGACAGTAGTAGCGTTAGCCGCCCTTCGCGACAAATCAGGCGCAGCGGCTCCTCCTGCCGCATGGCCGGCTCCAGCAAGCGGTAAGCCAGCGCCTTGGAGACCGCATCGGCAATGCCGACGCAAAAACGCCGGGCCTTGGTGGCGACCTGATCGCGCAATACATCCAGCAACTCGTCGCCCAACATGAAGATTTCATCGGCGTGGTTCAAAATGCGCCGCCCGGCATCGGTTAATTCGAGCTTGCGCCCGGTACGCCGAAACAGCGCTACCCCCAGGTTTTGTTCCAACTCGCTGATCTGGCCGCTGATGGCATGCGCGGTCAGGTGTAATTGCTCGGCGGCACGCGCAATGCTGCCCGTCTTGGCCACCATCCAGTAATAACGCAAGTGCTTGTAATTAAGATTGTTCATGGCAGATAGCTTCGCTCAGGTTGGTTTGGAATGCTGCGATTGATCGGTTTTTCTGATGTCAGCATGAAGTATATTTGATTTGTTCGATGCATGTAAATTGTTTATCATGGCTTCGGGTTAAGCGAGTTTCAAACATTTCAGGAGAGCATCATGCGTATCGATATTCAAGCAAAAGGTTTTAAATTGACTGAAGAAGTATTGCAGCACACCCAGGCGCGGTTGGACAATGATTTGACTTGGGCGCGCGACCATGTGTCGAGTGTGATGATTCGGTTGACCGATATCAGCCGCCAACGCGGCGGCGAAGGAATACGTGCTTTGGTGCAAATTGCCATGCCGGGGGCGCAAAATGTGGTGGTGGAAGATGTGCGCAGCCATTTAAATGTCGCCATTGACCGGGCCATAGAGCGGGCCAGGCGTGCGGTGGTGCGCCAACTGGGGCGTATCCGTGCCAAGCGCGCGCAGCCTTATCAATCACACCGGGCCAAGCAGTCTGTGATGCTGGATGACGAAATGCAAGGGTTGATGGCAGAGTATGCATGATCAATAATTCAATCTATGAAATGGTATTGGCCGGGACGGTGTTTCTGTTGCTCTTGGTCTTGCTGCTGTTGGTGAAGGCTTTTCTGGCACGGCAGTTGCACCAATTGGCTGGCACCGGCAGGCTGCGCTTTTTGGGCTACCCCGAAGCCATGTTGCAAAGTACCCGCCTGCCGTTTTTGATCGCGGTTTCAGCCTTGGCTGTGGTTGGCCAGCTTGAAATTTCCAGTCGCGGCGAAAAATGGTTGCATTACGCCTGGATCATTATTTTGGTGAGTCAAATCGCCCTGTGGTGCGCCCGCACCATTGAAGTGGCGGTGGCTCAGGCCCAGCGCCATACGCTTCATTCGAGTCCCGACGATATTTCGTATTGGATGTTGCTTGGCTTGGTGGGGCGGGTGGTGGTTTGGTCGATTGCGTTATTGATTGCAC
Organism: Burkholderiaceae bacterium; assembly: GCA_046597185.1. GTDB lineage: Bacteria > Pseudomonadota > Gammaproteobacteria > Burkholderiales > Burkholderiaceae_D > CAMBDR01. Next base: position 2,474 of record JBKJLF010000870.1, read on the forward strand.
TCGACAACCTTGGCTTTAATATCTCGGCACTGATGGCCAGCCTGGGCATAGGCGGGATTGCGGTGGCGTTGGCGGCGCAAAATATCTTGGGTGATTTGTTTTCTTCGGTATCGATTGCGCTGGACAAGCCCTTTGTGGTGGGCGATTTCATCGTCATTGATGACTATATGGGCACGGTCGAATACATCGGTATGAAAACCACCCGTTTGCGCAGTTTGGGCGGTGAGCAAATCATTTTTTCCAATACCGAATTGCTCAAGAACCGGATTCGCAATTACAAACGCATGCAAGAGCGGCGGGTGCAATTTGAATTTGGTATCGCCTATGATACCGCACAGGAAAAAGTGGCGCACATTCCGGCGATGGTGGAGGCCATTATTTTGCGCAATCAACCGGGGGTGCGCTTTGGGCGCACCCATTTCAAAACCTTTGGCGACAGTGCGCTGCTGTTTGACGCGGTGTATTTCGTGTTGGACCCGGATTACGACGTTTACATGAATATTCAACAGGCGATCAATTTGGCGCTGCTGCAAAGTTTTCGGGAACAGGGCATCGTGTTTGCCTACCCGACCCGCACTTTGTATCTGGTGCCGCCGACATAAAAAAATAGAGAAGGACAGATGATGCGACTACGCTCCCTTGGATTTTCATTTCGCTTTATCTTCCCGCTGGCCTTGGTGTTGGCGCTGGTGGCCGTGGTGGTGGTGCCCTTGATCGACGATTTGACCTTGCGCTGGTTTGTGCGTGATTTGGACATTCGTTCTCAACTGCTGGCCAATACCATTCAAGAGCCTTTGCTGGAATATGTGCCGCTCAAGGCCAAAAAGCGCATTAATCAATTATTCAACCGTGCCATTCTGGATGAGCGCTTGTATGCACTCGGGTTTTGCGACCCTCATGGCAGCTTGCTCTACAAGAGTGACACCTATCCCAATGCGCTGGGTTGTCAGCCTTTGGGCGGTGCCGATGCTGCCATGCAACATTTGCCACAGGGGCTGGTGCATGTGGTCGAACGACCGTTGCTGGCTGGTAACGAGATGTTGGGCAAGCTGGTATTGATCCACGACATGAGCTTTATTGAGCGGCGCAGTGCCGATACCAAAAAATATGCGCTGATTTTCTTTGTGGCACTGGCTTTTTTGATTTCACTCATTGCCGTGGTGGTGGCGCATTTGTCTTTGCGCGGTTGGGTCAAGGGGGTAAAAAGCCTGTTGCGCGGTGAACTGCTACAAACCGAACAGATGCAGGGGCTGCCCGAAATGCACCCCTTGGCGGGCGATGTGCGCGCCTTGCTGTATGAATACCGGCTGGAGCGGGAAGGGCAAAGCCGTTCCGGTAAAGCGTGGACAGCCGACAAACTCAAGGCCTTGCTGCATGACGAGTTGGCGGGCGACCAGGTGTTAGTGGTTTCCAACCGAGAACCGTATATTCATGTCACGGGCAGTAACGGGGTGGAAGTGCGCCGCCCCGCCAGCGGTTTGGTGACGGCGGTGGAAGCGGTGATGCGTGCCTGTTCCGGCACCTGGATTGCGCATGGTAGCGGTTCGGCAGACCGCCAGGTGGTGGATAAACATGACCATGTGCTGGTGCCACCGGAACAGCCCAGCTATACCCTGCGCCGGGTCTGGCTGAGTAAAGAAGAAGAGCAAGGCTATTACTATGGCTTTGCCAACGAAGGCTTGTGGCCGTTATGCCATATCGCCCATGTGCGGCCGGTGTTTCGCAATGCCGACTGGGAGCGCTATGTGGAAGTGAACCAGCGTTTTGCCGATGCCGTGATTCGTGAAGCCAAGACCGATAATCCGGTGGTGCTGGTGCAAGACTATCATTTTGCCCTGCTGCCGCGCATGGTGCGCGAAGTGCTGCCCAAGGCCACCATCATCACCTTTTGGCATATTCCCTGGCCCAATGCCGAGTCATTCGGGATTTGCCCATGGCGCGCGGAGATTCTGGAAGGGCTGCTTGGTAGCACCATTTTGGGTTTCCATACGCCGTTTCACCGCAAGAATTTTCTGGAAACGGTGGATCGCTATCTGGAAACCCGGATCGAATCCGAAGCCGCCACCGTATGCTATGGCGGCAAGCTGACCCAGGTTGAGCATTACCCGATCTCGATTGCATGGCCGGACACTGGCAGCATTGACGCCAGCAGCGCCAACCTGGCCGTGGCACAAGACCGGCTGGCGATACGCCAGGCACTGGCCTTGCCGCCGGGGCATTTAGTGGGCATTGGGGTAG
>JBKJLF010000339.1:0-17888 GCA_046597185.1 Burkholderiaceae bacterium
AAAAGATCAAAGCTGCCAATGCCGATGTGGTCTTCTTTGGCGGGGATGAAGGCGTAGGCTTACCCTTACTCAAAGCGCTACGCGCGGCTGGCTCCAATGCAGTGTTTGTGGCGGGTGATGCAATGTGTGATGCCTCTTTCATCAAAAAAGCCTCTAACCTTGCTGATCAAGCCTTCTTTTGCACCTTAGCCGGGGTGCCGCCGTCATGGCTGGCAGAAGGTATTGGTTTTACCCAGGCTTACCGCGCCAAATATAATGTCGCCCCCGGTTCGTATGCGTCCCTGGCCTACACTGGCATGCATGTGTTTGCCCAAGCCATGCAAGAAGCCCGCTCAACCGAGGCAGCGGTATTTATGCCCGTGCTGAGCAAGGGCCAATTTGATGGAAAAATTCAAGGGATTGTTGAATTTGATGCCAAACACGATATCAAAGACGGTACGGTGGTGATTTTTGAAGCGGTAAAAGGCGTGTTGACTGAGCGCAAGAATTTTTAATCACCTAAGCTGGCAGCTAAGGCCCCGCGCAAGGCATTGCATACCAGCACTTGTTGCGCGGCGCGCAAGTCTGCCAGCGTCAGCGCGCGCTCTTGTGCCCCCAGCTCGCGCATCAGGCATGCGCGCATCACCCCCGGCAGCACGCCTTGCGCCAACTCGGGGGTGTACCACGCATCGTCAATTTGCAGCAGCACATTGCTGCGCCCACCTTCTGTGATATAACCCTTTGCATCATAAAACAGCGTATCAAACGCGCCCTGGCTTTCAGCCTGACGCCAAGCGGCATCGTATTCTTCACGCACCGTGGTTTTATGGCGCAAAAATACATTGTTGGCGGCCATTTTGCGCTCGGCCAATAACAGGCGCACCGGTTGCGCCAACTCACCCAGTTGGCCGATTTCGCAGCGCGCCATGCCACTCTGATCCAAAATCAACTTCAAGCGATACGCCACCCCCGGCTGCAAACTGGCACAGGTTTGGGCCAGCAACAACTGTATTTGCTCCGGCTCCAGGTCAAAACCAAAATAACTGGCCGAACTGGTGAGCCGCTGCAGATGTCCATCCAGATTGCGACAACCTTGCGGCTGCGTCGCGTACATGGTTTCAAATAACTCAAAGGGGGCTGGCAAACCGGTTAAAAAGCTCGCTTTTAATAAGCATTCTTCATATTCCTCTTGCGTGTTACTGTCGAACACAATGCCCGCCCCCACGCCCATTTCACCCTGGCGTAGCCCATCGGCAGCGGGCGCGCTCAAAGTCAGGGTGCGAATTGGCACCGACAGGCAAAAATCATTCACCGCCTGTCCGGCTTGGGCAGGGTCAAACCAACCGATGGCCCCGGTGTACAAGCCACGCGGTGCGGCTTCGAGCTGACGAATAATTTCCATGGTGCGGCGCTTGGGTGCGCCCGTAATCGAACCGCAGGGAAATAAGGCTGTAAATAGGTCGTGCAAACTCACACCCGCTCTTAAGCGGGCGCGCACGGTGGAAGTCATTTGCAAGACGCTGTTATAGCGCTGAACTTCAAACAAGGCAGGCACTTGCACGCTGCCAGTTTGCGCGATGCGGCCCAGATCATTACGCAGCAAATCCACGATCATGACATTCTCGGCGCGGTTTTTGGGGTCCAGCGCCAAGGCCTTGGCGCGGGCGGCATCAATTTCTTCGTCATTGCAGGCCGCCGCCGTGCCCTTCATCGGGCGCGTGGTGAGATTACCGCCATCATGGCGCACAAATAATTCGGGGGAAAACGAGAGCACCGCACGCCCATCTGGCCAACAGATCAACGCACCATACGGCACCGCTTGGCGCTGGCGCAGGCGCGAATAAAAATCGCATAAGTCGCCAAACATATCAAAATTTAAGCGATAGGTGTAATTCACCTGGTAACTGTCGCCCGCTTCCAAATAACGATGAATCGCATCCAACGCAGCAGCAAATTCGGCTTGCGATACATTGCTGCGCAAATTGGCAATGCCGCTTGGCTGATGGGTGGGCGTATGCTGCTGCAACCAGGCGCGAACCTGGGCTTGCTGCATGCGCTGGCAGTTGGCAAACAATAGAATTTCAAACAGCGTGCCCTTGGCCAGAGTCGGCTCATCTGCGGCCAAACCGGGGGCCAAACCGAGCAGCCCGGCACCCAATTCATAATGGAACAAGCCCAACGCGTGCCAACCCTTGGCAATGGCCTCTTGCATTTGCGCCAACGCAGCGGGCAAATCCAGCACACTGCTACCCGTTATTGAAGCCTGATACTGCGTATATAGCCTGGTCAAAGGCTGATCAAAGGCAGCGCCGGGGCTGTGGTCGTCGAGCAAGGCAAAACAGCTATCCATACGTAATCCATCCCGCCATCAGCGCAAATGCCTGCGCTGCAAGTTACGTACCGATTTGGTTTGTACGTCCACATAAGGCGCACTGCGGAGTGCGCCGGTCTTCAAATATTGGGTAATCCAAACCGTGCGCATGCCCAGTGCCTTGGCCGACTTTAACGCTGATTTGGTATCTTCCACCAAAATACAGCGGCTCGCCTGCAACTTGTGCCGCGTCATTAATTTACGCAACATCAATTTGGAAGGTTTGGGCCGCAACTGGCGATGCACCCACATCGATTCAATCGAAATATGATGCGCAAAATGGCGGTGCAAGCCCAAGTGTTGCAACACATCGCGCGAATAGCGATACGGCGCATTGGTGAGTAAGATTTTTTGCCCCGACAAGCGCGCCAGACAGCGCGCCAAACCACGCTCGGCGCGCAGCATGGCGGCCAAATCCGGGAAGACATGTGCCGCTTCCAAAAATACTTCCGGCCGCACCGCATGATGTTTGATCATGCCCAGCAAGGTGGCACCATAGCGCCGCAAATACCCTTCGCGCGTGGCATTGACCAAATGATCCGGCGCAAGCTGCCCATTTTGACCCAACACTTGGGCCAAATACGCGTTCATATTGCCATGAATCGCCGGAAAAACCGCATGCGAGGCGTTGTGCAAGGTGTTGTCCAGATCAAACAACCAGACCCATGATCGATCAGAATAGGCCATCAGTGCGAACGAATCATGGTGCCAAACGCTTGTTCGGTCAACACTTCCAGCAGCAAAGAATGTTCAATCCGACCATCGATAATGTGTACCGTATTCACGCCGGATTTGGCGGCATCCAGTGCAGACGAGATTTTTGGCAACATACCACCAGAAATGGTGCCGTCGGCAAACATTTCATCGATTTCCCGCGCCGACAGATCGGTGACCAGATTACCGTTTTTATCCATCACGCCGGGAATATTGGTCATCATGATCAATTTTTCGGCTTTTAAAATTTCAGCAATTTTACCTGCCACCAAATCGGCATTGATGTTGTAAGCCTGGCCGTCGGTGCCAAAGCCTATCGGGGAAATGATGGGGATGAAGGCATCGTCTTGCAAGGCTTTGACCACGGCCGGGTTAATGGCGTCAATTTCACCGACGAAACCGATGTCGAGAAATTCGCCCGGATTATCCCGGTCGGCCATTTGCATTTTGCGCGCCCGGATCAAACCACCATCTTTACCAGTCAAGCCGACCGCTTGGCCGCCATAGTGGTTAATGAGCATCACAATATCCTGCTGCACTTCGCCGCCTAACACCCACTCCACCACTTCCATGGTTTCTTCATCGGTAATGCGCATGCCTTGTACAAAGCTACCTTGTTTGCCGATTTTTTTGAGCGCATTATCAATTTGTGGGCCACCACCATGCACCACCACCGGATTCATGCCCACCAATTTCAACAAAATAACGTCACGCGCAAAGCCGTGTTTCAGACGCTCTTCGGTCATGGCATTGCCGCCATACTTGATGACGATGGTTTTGCCATGAAACTTACGGATGTAAGGCAGTGCTTCCGCCAACACTTCCGCCTTAATTTGTGGCGCTACGGCGGACAGATCGGTAGACAGATCATGACTCGGTTTAATTGCAGCTTCAATCAAATGGGGCATATGGTTTCCTAAACGGTAATTTTTTTCATCTTGCGGTCAAGGTTTCACTTTTTTTCCTGGGTAAATTGGAAAATTCATGAAATTTGTTGTATTTTAAGCGATCCAGCCCTGATCTTGTGTGTAAATAATTGTGATAACCTCTCTGCACCAACAACTTGAACAGATGCGCCCTACCTTAATCCGGTTCGCGCAATTGCAATTACGCAACGATGCCTTGGCCGAAGATGCGGTGCAAGACGCCTTGATTGCCGTCCTGGAGAAGCCAGAACGCTTTGCCGGGCAGTCTTCTTTACGCACCTACGTGATCGGCATCCTCAAGTATAAAATAATCGACAATCTCCGTGTTGTAACACGCGAAAAACAGCTTACCACGCAAGAAGATCAATCCGAGGACGATTTGGTAGATGCGCTGTTTGCCGCCGACGGCCATGCCAATGAAGTGCCACGCAATTGGGGTGACCCGGATGCAACACTGATGCAAAAAGATTTCTTTAAAGTACTGCAAGTATGCCTGGATAAACTCCCCGCCAAAACCGCCCGTATTTTTATGATGCGCGAATGGCTCGAAATGGAAACAGAAGAAATCTGTAAGGAACTTGAGATTACCACGTCTAATGCTTGGGTCTTGCTCTACCGTGCAAGGCTTCGTCTGCGCGAATGCCTCGACCTTAACTGGTTCGGCAACAATTCAACACCTGACCATAACGACAAATAAATATGGATAACCCTAAAAAAGGCTGGATTCCCAATTGCAAGGAATCGCATCAATTGATCTCTGAAAGAATGGATCGCAACCTTGGTATAATCGAAAGTACGGGCTTGCATATTCATTTGATGATTTGCGTGGCTTGTACCAACCTGACCCAACAAATGGACTTTTTGCGTAATGCAATGAAAAATATGCCATTTGATGAGATGCCATTGGACGAATTGCCATTGAATAGTCCTGGAAGGGACGATGAAAAACCCAAGTAGAGAGTGACCTTGCCCATGTCTACTGCCAATATGGCCAATACTGCCAAGACCGCCCCCACGATTTTAGTGGTCGATGATGACCCGGCTATCATTGAATTATTGCGCCGGGTGCTATCCGATGCCAATTACCATGTGGTTTGTGCCAGCGATGCCAATGAAGGCTTACATTTGGCACTCAAATATGCGCCGATACTGGCCATTCTCGACATCCATATGCCGCAAACCGATGGTTTGATTCTGGCGAAAAATTTATCCGAAGAAACCAGTGTGCCTTTCGTATTTTTAAGTACCGAAAACGGCCACGCAGAAATACAACAGGCCAGTGCCTTGGGTGCCGCAGGCTTTTTGATGAAGCCGATCAATGCAGAGCAAATCCTGCCTTTTATCACCATTTCATTGGCGCGAGCGCAAGAAATGGAACGCTTACGGGCGCGTGAGGTGCATTTGCAAAGCCAGGTTGAGTCGGCGCGACTGATCGGCACAGCCGTCGGTTTATTGATGGGCAAGCACCCCATTAACGAAAAGCAAGCCTTCCAACGATTGCATGACTATGCGCGCGCGCATCGGCAAAAAATAACCGATGTGGCAAAAATGCTGGTTACGTCGCAAGAAAATGTCAATTTGATGTAGGAAGCACTTTTTCTTGAATAATGCGCTTCAGGCAATCCGGGCAATAACAACCAGTGGCGGCATCGGCTTGTGCCAGATTCGGCAGCGGCATAATTTTCGGCAAGCTGGCGCACCAGCAAGCTTGTTCCCCGGAATTTTGGCAAACAAATTGCGCCGCGCAAGTCGGGCACAACTTGGACTGTCCTTGATTCATACGCTCTCCTAACCTTAATTCTCTGCGTCGTCCGCTGACTCATCTTGCCCCTTTAACAACAAGGCACGTTGATACACATCATTCTTCTTTAGGCCCGTAATTTTTGCCGCCAGCCCCGCTGCTTGTTTTAAGGGGCACTCATCCATCAAAATTCGTAAAATCCGCGTCACCTCGGCGGGTTCCGCTTCGCTTTGGCGTGCCGCCCCTTGCAATAAAACAACAAATTCCCCTTTGATGCGTTGCGGTTCCGCTTGCAACCACTGGCTGGCTTCGGACAAGGGGCAACGATGGATATCTTCAAACAGTTTGGTTAATTCGCGCGCCAGCACAATTTGGCGTTCTGGCTCAAATACCGTCGCCAAGGCTTGCACGGTGTCAAGAATCCGGTGCGGCGCTTCATAAAATACCAAAGCAGCAGGTATGGTACTCAGGGTTTGCAAATAATGTTCGCGTTGCAGCGCCTTATTCGGCAAAAATCCAACAAAATAAAATTGTTCATCCAGCAAACCACTGGCCGATAAGGCCGCCAGTAAAGCCGACGCCCCCGGTAGTGGCATCACGCGCAAACCTGCTCCCCGCACGGCATCCACGATTTTGGCACCGGGGTCAGAAATGGCGGGTGTGCCGGCATCCGAGATCAAGGCGATGCGCTCGCCCGCCTGCAGGCGCGTGATAATTTTTTGCGCGACTTCGCGCTCATTATGTTGGTGCGCGGCAATTAAAGGACGATTCAAGCCATAACGCGTCAGCAAAGTGGCGCTGTTACGGGTATCTTCACACGCCACCGCATCCACCATTGTCAGCACATGCAGGGCGCGTACACTGATATCGCAGATATTTCCGATTGGCGTGGCTAACACATATAATGTCGCCTTAGGGTAAGATTGCAAAGCCGCTTCTTCCAGAATCGGCAAACTCGGTATTGTGGCGGTCATGGGAGCATTCTATGTCAGGTTGGATCAAACAAACTATCGCTTGGGTAAGGCTGGGCTGGGCAAGCCGTGCCTGGGTAAGCCTGGGCTGGGTAACACTCATCACCCCGGCTCTCATCACCCCTGCCTTATGTGGCGCGCAAACTGCGCCCGCCCCGGACCACTTGGCCCCCACTGCTGCCAGCGCGCCCACGCCCCCCGGCATTGCGCGCATTGCCTTGATGCTGCCCACCCATTCCGACAACCTCGCCGCTGCCGCCAATGCGGTGCGGGCAGGCGTGATGGCAGGCTTTGAGCGTGACAGCGATGGCGTAAGCGTGCAATTAATTGAAACTGGCGACACAGTACCAGAAATTCTCGATGTATATCAAGCTTTGAGTGGGGAATATGATTTGATTATTGGCCCATTGGCACGTTCAGCCGCCAATGGCGTGGCGCAAAGCAATTTTGTGACTAAACCCACCCTGGTTTTAAGCCAACTCGACCCCACGCCCTTACCCGCCACTTCAACGGCCAATATTTTGGCGATGGGTTTGTCGATTGAAGATGAAGCACGCCAGGCGGCCAGTTGGGCTGCCAGTGAAAAAGCTCAGGCGCGCTTATTGGTCTTGACTTCGAATGTGGCATGGCAACGCCGGGCCGCCAAAGCATTTGTTACCCAATGGCAAAGTTTGGGCCGGGGTGAAACCACACCCTTCGAATTATTTTCCTCCAGCGGCTATTTTAGCGCGTCCAGCTTAAAGCAATTGAAGGCCAAAATCCACAATGAAAAGCCCAATCTGGTGTTTATTGCGATGGATGCCGCACAAATTCGCCAAATGCGCCCCTTGTTGGCGAGCGATGCCAGCGTTTATGCGACCTCGCAAATCAACAGCAGCACGCGAGTGAGCCTGGAAGCCGAAGAAACCGAGCCAACGCCACTGCTGGAGGGGATTCGGGTGCTGGATTTGCCCTGGCAGTTGCAACCCGACCATAGCGCAGTGATGATTTATCCACGCCTCTCCAATGAAGTCAAGCCCCCGGCCGACAATGAGCGGCTGTATGCGCTGGGGGTCGATGCCTACCGTGTCGCCCATGAAATCTTGCTCGGGCGCACGGCGGCCTTCAAAATCGACGGCGTAACCGGCAAACTCGCCGTTCAGTTTGGCCGCACACCACAAAACCGGGGCACACCCCGTTTCGAGCGGCAACTGTTACCCGCCATTTACCATAGTGGCAGCTTGCAACCGTGGCAGAAAAATCCATGACCGGCACCCATTCAAAATCGGGCCACCCCGTCAGCCAACTGGCTATCAAACATCCCACCGCCAAGCAACATGAAGGTCGGGCCGGCGAAGATGTGGCGCTCGCGTATTTGGAAGCGCAGGGCCTGGTTTTGGTGATGCGCAATTTTTTGTGTAAAACAGGTGAAATTGATTTGATTATGCGGGAACAACAAACGCTGATTTTTGTCGAAGTACGCACGCGCGCCTCGCGTGGTTATGGCAACGCGGCAGAAAGCATCACCCGCGCCAAGCAACGCCGATTGATTTTAGCTGCACAATATTATTTACTGCGTTTTAAACAAGTTCCACCTTGTCGTATCGATGTCATTGCCATTGATGATGGTCAGGTGTCCTGGTTAAAAGATGCAATCCAGGCTTGAACCCAAACTTCACCCTACAACCAGAATTTTCGCCTATAATCCCACCAATATGATAAATCAACGCATCCTCGGGCACTTCCACGAAAGCGCCGAACTCAAAATCCAGGCCGCTGCTGCACTGGAACCTGCCATTACCCAAGCCGTCGAATTGATGTTTACCGCGCTCTCAAATGGTAATAAAATTTTAGCCTGCGGCAATGGCGGCTCAGCCGCCGATTGTCAGCACTTTGCCGCCGAACTGGTGGGCCGCTTCGAGCGCGAACGGCTACCCCTGCCCGCCCTGGCACTCACCACCGATACCTCGATTTTGAGCGCGGTCGCCAATGATTACAGCTACCGCGAAGTTTTTTCCAAGCAGGTGCAGGCATTTGGCCAAGCGGGCGATGTTTTGCTGGCCATTTCGACTTCAGGCAATTCGGCCAATGTGCTGGCGGCAATTGAAGTAGCACTAGAGCGCGATATGCGCGTGGTGGCGCTCACCGGCAAGGGCGGTGGTGCCATCGGCAAAATAATTACCGATGCCGATGTGCATATCTGCGTGCCGCATGCACGCACGGTGCGCATCCAGGAAGTTCACTTATTAACCATACATTGCCTGTGCGATGGCATTGATGTCGCTTTGTTTGGAGAAGAAAGTCATGATTAAACCGACAGAACAAAGCAATACCCTGCTGCGGCCGCCGTTACGTTCGCTGTTACGTCCGCTGTTACGACCCTTATGCGCACTCGCGCTGGGCTTATTCACACTCACCGCGCTGCAAGGCTGTATCGAAGTCGCGGTCGGTAGCGCCGTGATTGGCACGCTGGCGGCAACTGATCGCCGCACTTTTGGCGCACAAACCGAAGATAAATCCATCGTCTTGAAAAGCGAGAGCAAAATTAATTCCGTGGTAGGCAGCAACGGCCATGTGAATGCCAACAGCTTTAATCGCCGGGTATTATTGACTGGTGAAGTCAAGGATGCCAGTCTGAAAGCCACCGTCGAGCGCGAAATCAGCGCCATTGAAGGGGTGCAATCGGTGGTCAATGAATTGGCGATCTCCGGTTCGGCCAGCTTGACTTCGCGTTCATCCGACACGCTCATTACTGGCAAAGTCAAGGCCGCCCTGGTGGATGCCAAAGACATCCAGTCCAATACCTTTAAGGTCATCACCGAAAGTGGTATCGTGTATTTAATGGGACGGGTTAGCCAACGCGAAGCCAAAGTCGCGGCCGACGCGGCCAGCTCGGTGAGCGGCGTACGTAAAGTCGTCAAGATATTCGAATATATCTCCGATGAAGCGGCCCAGCAATATAATAAAGCTGCGCCGCCTCCGCCTGACAATAACCGCAACTAGTCAGCGCAAATTAGCGCCCCGGGAGCCTTGATGCCAACTCATTTGCCAACTCATTTGCCAACTCATTTGCCAACGCATTTGCCAACGCATTTACACCATTTTTTTCTGCGCATTTTACTCAGCCTGTGTCTGTTTGTCTGCTCATCGGCGATGGCGGCTGAGCCGGTTAAGGCGATTAAAGTGGTCTACCACCTGGCTGACGGCGTGGAACAGGCTGCGCGTGCGATGCTCAATGTTCGCAATCATTTACAGGCTGAACCGACGACCAAAATCGTGGTGGTGGCGCTCTCAAACGGGGTTGATTTTTTAATTGAAGGCGCGAGCGTGAAAAGTAGCGGCAAGCCATTTGAGCCAACGGTTGCCGCCTTGGCCGCGCAAGGCGTGGAATTTCGGGTCTGCAATAACACCTTGCAAGGGCGCGAGATTTCACCCAATAAGCTCTTGCTGGAAGCCAAAATCGTCCCCTCGGGGGTGGCTGAAATCGCCCGCTTGCAAGCCAAAGAAGGCTATGTGTATCTGCGGCCATGAAGCATCGGTCGCGCTATCGATTCGTCCTGTTATGCGTCATTTTTTTGGCTGGCGCAATCATCTGGGTCTCGCGCGAGCGAATTTGGGGCGATTTACCCAAAAACCCGCCAAGCGCTAACTTTATCGACTTGAACGGCAATAAAATAGCGCTGCACGATTTGCGTGGCAAGGTGGTGGTACTCAATTTTTGGTCAGTCTCTTGCGCGCCCTGCATTCAAGAAATGCCGCAGTGGAGCGGGCTGTATCAGCAATATCAGACACAGGGCTTGAGCTTGATCGCGATTGCAGCACCGGGTGACGCCCCCAATTATGTGCTCGATTTTACCCGGCGCTTTCAATTACCGTTTCCTGTCGCGCTGGACCCGGCGGGTAACCACGCCCTGGCATTTGGCCCGATCAAAGCGCTGCCCACCACCTTCATCATCGACAAACATCACAAAATCGTACAACATTATATCGGCGTGCCTGATTTTACCCAGGTGCAAGCCACATTAAAACAATTACTCCAGGATCGATAGAAGGATTCTCCAATGCGTATTACCTGTATTTCTTATTTATTTGCCTTATCTACCCTGGCCTGCCTGCCCGGCCCGGCATCAGCCGACGAGGGAATGTGGACACTCGATAATTTGCCTGTCAAAAAAATGCAGTCAGAATATAGCTTTAGCCCGAGCAAAGAATGGACGCACCATGTGATGCAAAGTTCGCTGCGTATCGCGGGTGGCTGTTCGGCCTCGTTCATATCAAAAAATGGTTTGGTGATGACCAACCACCATTGCGCGTCGAGCTGCGTGGAACAACTCTCGACCGCACAAAAAGATTATATTCGCAATGGCTTTTTGGCTGGTAAGGAAAGCGAAGAGTTGCGCTGCCCCAATTTTGAAATGAATCGCCTGGACAATATCACCGATGTTACCGAGCAAGTCAAAGCCGCAACAGGCAAACTGGAGGGCAACGCCTATAAACAGGCACAAAATGCCATTCGCGCCAAACTGACATCAAGCTGTATTAGCAATGATGCGGCGCGCACCCGCTGTGATTTGGTTGATTTGTATCAAGGTGGGCGTTTTCACCTTTACAAATACCGTCGTTTTCAAGATGCGCGTCTGGTTTGGGCACCCGAAAAAGCGGCTGCTTTTCTGGGTGGCGATCTGGACAATTTCAATTTCCCACGCTATAACCTGGACATTAGCTTGCTGCGTATCTATGAAAATGGCAAGCCCATCACGGTACAACATTTTTTTCCGCTCAATGAGCATGGCGCGAAAGAAGGCGAACTGGTGTTCGTGGCAGGCCACCCCGGGCGCACCGAGCGCCAACTCACGGTGGCACAACTCAATGGCGTGCGCAATATTAATTTGATTCAAGGCTTAATCCACAACGCCGAATTGCGCGGCACATTAACTCAATATATGAAGAGTAGCCCGGAAGCCGCCCGCACCGCAGAGGAAAGCCTGTTCATCCTGGAAAATGGCATAAAATCGGCCCAGGGCCGATTAAATACCTTGCTCGACCCGGAAGTAATGCAAAGAAAACAGGCTAATGAAAGCGCTTTGCGCCAATATGTTGCCAGCAGTAGCGAATTAAGAGACAGCGTGGGTAAAGCATGGGATGCCATCGCGCAAGCTGAGCAAGCCAGAGCCAAGCTTAACCCGGTTTATAGCAATTTTGAAAAGCACAAAGCGTTTGATACCCGTTATTTTGAAATGGCACGCGATTTGGTGCGTGCGGCAAGCGAACGCAGCAAAGCCAATAATGAGCGCTTGCCTGAATATTCCGATGCGCGCTTACCCGAAGTAGAAGAAAAATTGTTTGACGCGGCCCCGATTTACCCTGAGCTGGAAATCGTCAATTTACGCTTTTCATTAGAGAAAATGCGCGAGCATTTGGGCGCTGATCACGCCTTAGACAAACTGGTGCTCGGCAAAATAGCTCCGGAAACCTTGGCCACACGCCTGATCACACAATCCAAATTGGCGGATATCAGCATGCGCAAAGCTTTGTGGCAAGGCGGTTTGACTGCGATTACGCAATCCAATGACCCGTTCATTAAGTTGGCCTTGGCAGTTGACCCTGCCAGCCGCCAAATTCGCGCGCGCCATGAAAAAGAAGTCGAATCCACTATTCAAAAAAATACCACCTTCATCGCCCATGCGCGCTTTACCCGCGATGGCCTGGACAGCTATCCTGACGCGACTTTTTCGCTGCGCCTGAGCTATGGCAGCGTTAAAGGCTGGATCGACGCTGACCACCCGATTGCCCCATTTACCAACATCAACGGCGCATTTGAACGCGATACCGGCAGCGCGCCATTTGCCTTGCCAGCCTCATGGCATTTAGCCAAAAACCAGCTCAATTTGGCACTGCCGATGAATTTTGTGACCGATAACGATATCACGGGGGGCAATTCGGGTAGCCCGATGTTTAATCGCAAGGGCGAAATTATCGGGCTGGCATTTGATATTAATCTACCTTCCCTGGGCGGTGCCTATTGGTTTGATGCTCGCACCAATCGCGCAGTCGGCTTGCATAGCGCCATGATCATCGAAGCATTAAACAAAATCTACCGCGCCAAGCACCTGGTTACCGAGATCAAGGGACAATAACATGTCACAGCCAAAGTTTTCTTTACGCGCACTGACCTGGTTTGGCTTACTCAGTTTGCTCATGCTGGTGGGTTGCTCGCCCAAATATGATTGGCGCGAAGTGCGCGCCGAGCATGCGCCGTATATGGTTGCCTTTCCCGGCAAACCTGTCCATCAAAGCCGCAAGCTGCCAATGGCGGGCAACGAAATCAACATGACCATGAGCAGCACCCAGGTCGATGGCGTGACCTTTGCCGTCGGCAGTGCCAGCTTGCCGGATGCAGCCCAGGCACGAGCGGCCTTACCTTTACTCAAAGCTACATTGCTGGCAAATATTCACGGCCAAATCAAACAAGAATCCACGCCAGCCGTTGGCCGTGGCACGGCTTTGCAAATTGAAGCCAGTGGCCAGCAAAGCAAATTGGCGGCTGGCGGCGCGCAAGGGATTTTATTGGTGGCGCGCTTTATTGCGCAAGACAAACAAATCTACCAATTGGTGGTAATGGGCAAACCCGAGCGGATAGTAAGGGATAACATCGACACTTTCTTTACCTCATTTAAAGTACTGTAATGATAGTGCGCGTATTTTTGTATTTCGCGTATGGGTATTTTTTATCGTATTCTTTGCGCGTCATTAACGCCATTATCGGCCCGGTATTGGTGCAAGAACTGAGCTTATCGAATGCCGAATTGGGCCTCATCTCTGCCGCCTATTTAATCACCTTCGCCAGCTTGCAATTGCCCTTGGGAATTTGGCTGGATCGCTATGGTGCGCGCCGCACTGAAGCGGCTTTATTGCTGGTGGCAGCGCTTGGATGTGCCATATTTGCCTCCAGCCACGGTTTTTGGGGTTTGTGGCTTGGGCGCGCTTTGATTGGGCTAGGGGTGTCTGCCTGCCTGATGGCCGCACTCAAAGCTTTTCGCCAATGGTTTCCGGCAAACCGCCAGAGCCAGTTGGGCAGCGGCATGTTTGTCTCGGGCACGCTGGGTGCGTTATGCGCGACCATTCCGGTCAATGCCAGTTTGCCGTTTCTGGGCTGGCGCGGTGTTTTTTGGCTGGTGACAGTGTTACTTTTATTGGCGGCTGCACTTCTGTTTTTTTGGCTCCAGCCTGTTGAGGCGCTACATGAAAGTATGGCCCAGGGTAGCGATGCCGATAATGCAGCAAGCAGTGATGGCTATCGGCAAATCTTTCAAGACCCTTTTTTTCGCCGCCTATGTTTTATCGGTATCGCCAATCAAGGCAGTATGATGGCTTTGCAGTCCCTGTGGATTGGCCCCTGGATGATTCAAGTGGTGGGCTTATCAAAAAGTGAGAGCGCCGATGTTTTGTTTGGCTTTAATCTGGTGTTATTGCTGGCGTATTTGCTGCTTTCCTGGCGCGCGCCGCACTACATCGTGATTGATGGAGCCAAAGCGCGTGGGCCGCATCAGGTTCGGCTCAGTCAAGTCATCGCCTGGGGCATCGGTAGTGCGCTGCTGGTTCAAGCACTGTGTATTGTCATCGACGCCAAATGGGCTTGGGCCTTGTGGCTCTTGTTTGGCCTGTGCCATTCGGTCTCGTCGCTGGTGCAATCGCATATCGGGCTCACCTTTCCGGCGCGCGTGGCCGGGCGCGCCAATACGGCATTTAACTTGCTGCTTTTTCTTGGTGCGTTTGCGGTGCAATCAGGCTTGGGGCTATTGATTGACGCCTTGAGGACGTATGGACTCAGTACCAGTAACGCCATGCGCTGGGCGTTTGGGCTTGGATTGCTCTGGCAAGTTTCCGGGTGGATAGGGTTTGTGCGCTCTCGCGCTCAAGTTAGCCATGTCGATTGAGGTGACCCGCTTGTTTTCCAGATTTACCGCACCAGATTGATTTATCCCATAAAATTTCGTGCTATCGTGTAGCTTCAATGATTGGTAATGAGGAGAATATGATGTTGATCACCTTTAAAAGCAAAGCCTCACCCGACGTGATCATGTATAAAGAACACGCCAAACGCATTCTCGACCTGCTCCAAAAAGATTTGGATCGAGGTGTATTAACCGCAGCCGAAACGGCAAGTGCCGTCAGCAAACTGGAAGTTGAAATTGCCGAGAGCCGCGCTCATCCTGCGTCGGAAGAAGTCAAACACGATATCGAAGCCCACCATAACGCCAGTGGCGATGACAGCGAGCACGAAGCAGCCGAAGAGGTGAGCTTTGCAACCCGCGCCTACCCGGTGCTGGAATTACTGCGTGCAGCCCAACGTGATGGCCAAGATGTAATGTGGGGAGTCTAGCGTTGTGCGCGCTGTGTTTGTATATTGTGCTTGAACTTGCCTCATGAATTCAGCCCCTTGGAAGCGCGCCACCCTGATCTTGCTGCTTTTGGCGAGCATGGCCTGTACCAGCTTGCTGATAGCGGGCTTACTTGGCTCGGTGCCCATTACGCTGTCTGAATTAGCACCCGCCTTGCTTGAACTGCGGCACAACAGCAACCATAGCATGGCTGCAACTTTGCTGGATTTGCGCCTGCAACGCGGCTTGGTTGCCTTTGTCACTGGCGCGAGCTTGTCACTGGCCGGGATGATGATGCAAGCCTTGTTGCGCAACCCCCTGGCAGACCCTTATGTGCTTGGCATTTCTGCTGGCTCGGCAGTCGGGGCATTGGTAGCGATGCTGTTCATGTATGCCAGTTGGGTAATCGATGCGGCCGCCTTGGTGGGTGCCGTCACCATTTCCATTTTGCTCTACAGCTTGGCGCGGCGCGATTTGCGCCACGGCGGTGCCGCTGAAGCGGGCAGTTCGCAATTATTATTAACGGGCATCATTCTATCCTCCGCCTGCATGGCCTTGGTAACATTGGTTTTTTCGATTGCCCCGGAAGGGCGCTTGCGTAGCATGGTGTTTTGGATGATTGGTGATATCTCGGGGGCTGTGTTGCGCCCACTCCCTTGGATCGCACTCGTGCTTGCATTGGTAATTGCAATGCGCAATGCGCGCGCTCTCAATTTGCTGGCACTGCACGCACAAAATGCCGCAACGCTTGGGGTGGCGGTCGCAACGCTGCGTCAAGGTTTGTTTTTTTGTTCCGCCATGCTCACCGCCAGCGCTGTCGCCACGACTGGCAGCATCGGCTTTGTCGGCTTGATTGTGCCACATGCTTGCCGCTTTGCCTTCGGCCCGGATCACCGGATCTTGATTCCGGCAAGTGCTCTTGCGGGGGGTGGTTTTTTGGTTTTGGCCGATACGCTGGCCCGTACCATCGCGGCACCGCAACAGTTGCCGGTCGGCGTCATTACCGCCTTGATTGGAACACCAATTTTTCTATTTCAATTGCACCATCTGCGCCGCCCATGATAAGCACTCAAAACCTGACCCTGAAAGTCGGCGCACGGGTATTACTCGACCAATTCACCTGGGAAAGCAAGGCTGGTGAATGCTGGTGTGTTATCGGGCGCAATGGTGCTGGCAAAAGCACGCTGCTACGCACACTGGCAGGTTTGCAGCCGCCCGCCTTTGGCACAGTGTGCCTGCAACAACGTGCATTGGATCAATGGCCCTTGAATGAATTGGCCCAACAAAGGGCTTTTTTACCACAAAGCCGCAGCGACACCTTTGCTTATCGAGCACTGGAAACCGTGCTGGCCGCACGCCATCCCTGGCACGCGAATCAGTACTGGGAAAACAGCGATGATTACCGTATCGCTCTCGCTGCGTTGGAGGCAATGGAAGTGGCGCAACTTGCTCAGCGCGATGTGCGAACACTCTCCGGTGGCGAACGGCAACGAGTCGCCATTGCAGCGCTACTGGCGCAAGATACCCCATTACTATTACTGGACGAACCAGCCAACGCGCTCGATCTGGCACACCAGGTCAGTGTCATGCGCTTATTGTCAAGGATGTGCCGCGAACAAAATAAAACCGTGATCATGATCGGCCACGATTTAAGCTTGGCACACGCCAGCGCCAGTCACGCCCTGCTCTTGATGGGTGATGGGCGCTGGCAAGCAGGAGCGGTCGATCAAATCATGCAAGCGCCATTGTTAAGTGATTATCTGGGTCATCCGATTGAAGTCATCACCCATGACCGCCGTACACTTTTTTTACCGCAAGAGGAATCATTTTGATCCATCAACCACAGCCACTCATCAGGTACAACATCAGCGCGTTCACACTTTGCACACTGTGCATGCTAACCGGGGCGGTAGCCGCCACCGTTACAGTCAACGATGACTTGGGTAAAAAAATCACCCTTGCAAAACCTGCAGCACGAGTCATTTCAATGGCTCCCCATGCGACGGAACTCTTGTTCGCAGCGGGCGGTGCACAACATCTGGTGGGCATAGACAATTACAGTAATTATCCGGAAGCCGCAAACCATATCGCCAAGGTGGGCGATAATCAGCATATCGATCTGGAACGGATCATTGCCTTGAAGCCGGATTTGGTGGTAGTTTGGACACAAACCAGCCAAGAGCGCCAAATTGAGCAATTGCGTAAATCAGGCATCCCCTTGTTTCATAGCGATCCACGCAAGCTTGATGAGATTCCGGACAGTTTGCAACGTCTGGGAAAATTGATGGGCACCGAAGCAGTCGCCAACCCGGCGGCGCAAGACTTGCGTCAACGCCTGCGTGACCTGGCGCAACAATACGCCAATCGCCCAGCCGTCCGGGTTTTCTATCAGGTATGGGATAAACCCTTATTCACCCTCAATGGTAGTCATATTGTGAGTGATGCACTGCGCTTATGCGGCGCTGAAAACATTTTCGCAAGCCAAAAAATCATTGCGCCAGTCGTCAGCGTGGAAGCGGTGCTACAAGAAAATCCGGAAGCCATTTTTGCCAGTGCGGAACGTGATGGCGGTGCCTTTGCCATCTGGAAGCCATTTCCAAAACTATTGGCCGTAAAAAATGACAATCTGTTTCGCATTGACGGAAATTTGCTCAATCGCTCCGGGCCAAGAATGGTAGCGGGCGCAACTGCGCTTTGCCAATTTCTGGAAACTGCACGGCAACACCGAAAAAAATAAACGCGGCTGCCAAGCTGTCAGCATTGACAGCAGCAAACCTGAGGCGCAAAGCAAAAAGCCCTTGATACGAATATCAAGGGCTTTTTCAT
>JBKJLF010000451.1:0-14487 GCA_046597185.1 Burkholderiaceae bacterium
GTTTTTTAACTGATTCAGTGCTGCTTGGGTCTGTGCTACGTCTTTTCCCAATTCGGTCAGGTAACGGGTACGTTCTTCGCTGCTCCATTCCGCATTGGAAAAACTGTTACTGGCATACTTTTTGGTCGTATGCACCTTGCCCATCAGGCGGGGCATTAAAGCTCGGTCAGGGTCAACATCCTCCTTTAATAAATACGCATCAACATCGCGCAGGGTGAGTGGAAAAGCCGGTGCCTGGTCATAAATCAATTTACCAAACAAAGGCAGTTTGATTTCTTGTGGGCCAGCCGCCAAAACATTATTAAAAC
This sequence comes from Burkholderiaceae bacterium, assembly GCA_046597185.1. Lineage (GTDB taxonomy): Bacteria > Pseudomonadota > Gammaproteobacteria > Burkholderiales > Burkholderiaceae_D > CAMBDR01. The sequence goes on from JBKJLF010000451.1 coordinate 309, forward strand.
TGAGTAGGGCAAACGGCTTACCATTGGCATCATCCACGCGCGCACTGACCAAATAGCGTCCGGCTTGCTGGACATTGGCCTTCAGATAAAAGTTCAGCGAGCCTGCTTCCTGCGCGTCACGGATACCACCTGCGCCACCTGCCCACGTGGCGGGCAGGTCGGGAGTGTAGACGATGTCAAACAAGACAAAGCCCGCACTGTCACCGACGTTAAAATTCACTTCGGTGCGGATGGTGCCATTAAATTGCGCCAAGCCGGTGGCGTTGGGATTAAACGTGCCCGAGAGTATGCCATCACTGGCCGCGCGGTCACCGTTTTGTCCATCATCGGTAAAATTCAAGCTCACTTGCGCCGACTCACGCTTGCCCGGTGCCACCAGGCCTCGTGCAAGAGATCGTGTCACAAAGATCGGCAATTGCTTGCCCGTGCTGTCGGATGCGGTGACAGTGAACAGCACGCTTTCTTTGGCCCCCATAAACACCCGGGTTTGGCTGGTGCTGACTTTGACGTTTTTATCGGTGCTGCCGTCTTTTTTGACCAGCGCATGCTCATTTTGAACGGGCCGATTCGGATACACTTGGTCGGGGTGCTCGGAAATCGGTCGCGATTCATTCGGGTATTTGGTGCCGACCAAATAACTGTTATAAGTGTGCTGCGCCAATACCAATTGCTTTTCCAGCGCGTCGATCTTTTGGGCTTTGGTCTCGCTGCCGAGAGCGCCAAGTTCGGTATTGATGGGCTTTGGCATCGAACCCGATGTCGGTTTATCGCTGGCCGCTTGCTGTTTGGCGATGGCTGCCGGGCTTAAATCGCTTGAAGATTCGTTACTACGCCAGCCAAAATACGCCAAAGCAATCAGCACCAGTGCCAGTATGATGAGCGGCAAAGTTTTGCTTTGCCGCTTCGGTGCCGGATCAGACGAATTGCGCATCTTACTTGGCATAGTTGACCATGTCATTACGCACGACTGAAATAATCCCTTGCCAATTGTTATTCGAGTAATGGTTATAGGATTCGTTGTCGTCGCGGAAGGCCACCGAGTGATAATTCCATTTCACGCTGCCGCCTTCATTGGCTGCGGTACCCAGGGTTAAATCATTACAAAACCAATCGCTTGGGTTGCATAAGGTCTGGCCAGAACTACCCGCAACGCCGCCTGTGCTGTGGTAGGAGACGGCTTCATCATCTTGCCCCGGTAACAGCGCAGAATACAATGTGCCCTTGGCACCGGCATACATATAAAACCAGATATTGCGGGTTTCGTTGTGGTTGAACATGGCGCGAGCCGTTGTCGTTTTTAAGTCTTTGGACAAGGGCTCACTCAGTGCCCATGAACCATAGTCAGCCAATTCGGAACCACCGCCAGCGCCGGAGGCAGCGCGTACCCATTTGATATTCCAACCTGTTTGGCTGGAGCCGTCGGTATTGCCACATTGGCCCGTGCCATTGGGTGTGGCGTTCTTTTTCAAGCGGGCGCTGGCACCATATTGGGCCATGGTGTAACCCATCATCAAGTCACCAGCGCTGTGGGTGGCGATATAGCACCAGTTGCTGCCCGTGCAATAACAATCGAGCGCATCACGTACTTTGCTGTTTTGTGAGGAAATACTGTTATAACCATCCCAGTTGACCGCGCGCGTATTGCTTCCTGCCAGCGTGCTGCTTGGTCCCCAATAGGTAAAACTATTGTAATTACCGACCGTGCCACTATTGCTGCGGCCGTTGATCCATAAGGTGTAATTGGTGGCGTTGGCAGCCGTGGCGATTAAACATGAGCTAAATAGCAAGCTCCAAATCATAAGAGTGCGAAATAATTTATTATTCATTGTGTCATCCTCAAGTTGGGTTAATGGTTATTGTTTATTTTGGTAAGTGTGGGTATGCTACGGGAGTCGGTGCTGGATTGTCTTCACATTCCGAGCGCTCGCTCTACTGTCATATTATATAAATGGCGAATGTCTGTCAATCAGAATTTGCATGGTTCAACAGAGAAATATTTGTTGCTTTTAATGTGGTGGCGGATGCTTTGGCGTTGGCGGCGCGCCAGGGCTGGCGATATGCCGGGGCGGTGTTAGTAGTTAACTGGCGGCGGTAGCGCTGTCGGTACTGGTGCCTGGTGTGTGCAGGTTCTCACACAGGCGCTGCAAATCCAGCCCCTGTTCAGATTGAGCTGCTTGCGCCGCCGTTTTCAAGGCGGTGCAGGCAATGCGGTAGCCCAGCGCGCGGTAGCTTTCAAATTGATCTTCACCAAACCATTGCCCAAAGCGCATATCGCGCGGAAAATTGGGGTCGGCTTTGCGGTGGTTTAACACATCGGCCAATTCTTTGCCTGTGAGCGTGGGTTTGATATACAGTAGCGTGCCATCGGGTGCGCCGGGGTCGGCTTTGCTATATAAAATCTTACCGACGACGTATTGTCGGGCGCTAATCCCGTCTTTGCCATCAATGCTGCCTACGTCGATTTCGATTTCGATATGTAAATCCACATAGCATTTGCGTAAGGCATTGCCCAAGTCGGCAAAATTGAGTGCGCCATCGGCGCTGGCATCAACTGCCAGCACCAAATGACAACGCCGCCGGATTAGTTCGTAAATGCCGGAATTGTCAAAATGGCCGCCATCGGTCAGATGTAAAAATCGCGACTTTGCATCGGTCAAGCCGAATAATTCGGTCAGCAGGCAAAACAAGCCGACGGTCGGGCCTTTTTGTTGCCAACTATCACGCATCGGGTTGCCGCACCAACGCCCGAGACGTAAATTGAAGAGCGTCATCAAGAAATTGAGCGGGGCCGAGCTTTGGAAGCCGTTGCCCGGTTTGGTCGCCGCACCGGAAATGGCCAGGGCCATGCCGAGCCGGGTGCCGCCACGGTCTTCATCGCCCACCCGATTGGCGTGCCCACAATAGGCATGGGTGGGGCGAAAACATCCGCGCGCGGCATCATGTTCAGCCTGGTTTTCCAGCGTAGCCGAGGTACGCGCCAATTCAAAGCCACAAAAGCCGGGAGTAAATGCAAAGCCACCCGCTTTCCGGGTTTGCCAGGCCAGTTCTTCGCCGCCCATCAAATTAATGGTGGTATTGATGATGGGGTAGGGCTTTTGCATTTTATCCTGGCTATTGCGCAGTAAGCGCGATAGCGGTGGGTCATCGAAGGGATCAAACCCGGTAAACGGATGGGGTCGCCGACGGCGATTGCTGGCACCTAAAAACGTCCGTACCAGGCGGTTGCGAATGATCATGTACAGCGAGAATTTATTGATATCGAGCCGCCACGCCAGCACCGCACTAATGAGTAAGCTCAGGCCCAGTAGCAGCAGGCGCGGCGTGACATCGGTTTGTTGACGGTAACTTAAATATTGCCGAAAAAATTCGACCAAACGGGTTTTGTCCAGTGCATCCGGTTGGGCAAAGTGCTGCGGATTGGCGGCAAAATGAACCAGGGTGGCCACGCACGCCAAAATGCCGACGGAAAAAATATACGGTGCGGCGATGGCCAATAATTCCAGTTTCGGGTTGCGCTCAGCGCGGCCGTTACCGACGAAATGGCCGGCGATTAAACCCAGCGCGGTACTGCCTAACCAGCCGCCAGCGATCAGGGCCGAACCCCAACCGGATGATTGTTGATGGATAAAGGCCAGCAGGGGCGGTGCGTATAAACTGGTGCCAAATAAAGCAGCCCACGCTATGATGCACACGGTGGCCAAACCACCCTGGCGCGACCACCATTCGCGGCTGCGATCCGTGTACAGCCGGCCCAATAAGCCGACCATAAAAATCATGCTGATGCCCGCGATGACGAGTAATACCGGCATGCCAAAGGTGACCAGGTGAATGCGATGCGAGCCGATTTGATTGCGCTGGCCGAAATCGATAAACCAGCGCAAACAAAGAATCACCAATACCGCACCAAAGGCAAAGGCAATGATGGCGCAGGCGAGATGACCCAGGCCTTCGCTCAACCATCTCTGCCATTTCTCCCGGGGTGTTGGGGTGCGGTTGTGATGTGTGGCAGTATTGAAGTATTGGGCACAGGCCCAACCCGATGCCCAGGCCAGGAAATACACCATGCCAGGTAGCGCGAGCGTGGGCCAATGCTGCGCCGTCGGTAAATCCAGCAACATTTTACGCCATTCCCACAGCGCCATACTGGCGCAAAACCCGGCCAAAACCAGTGGCGCAATCACCAGCGTGAGTACTTGCGCCTGACCTTGCCGGGTGATCCAACTGCGGTGCCCCGGATTGGGGGCCAGGGTAATGCTGAAGGCGCTAAAAAAGATGCTGATGGCAACGCTGGCCAAGGCCGCCGGGGTGAAATATGGGCTGTGTCGATGTTGGATCACAAACCAGGTGAGCAAACCGGGCAGACTGAATGCCGCTGCCAAAACCGCGATGATCAGGGTCAGGTTGAGCATGGTATTGCGTAGATAATTGGCGACCAGAGTCCAATTATCGACACTAAACAATCCTGCTCGCGGGCTTAAATAGTTACCGTATTGGCGCAGAAACTTAATTTCATTGGCCTCGTGCTTTTTGCTGTATTCTTTTGTACCGGGGGTGAGTGCTTGTTCGACTTGCACCACATCGCCATCGGCTTCCATAATCCATTTGGACAGCCACGCCCCGATATAGCCACCGCCGGCCACGGTGGAAAGGTAATCGACATGGCGTAATAGCTTCATTTGCGCCAGTGCTTCCAACACCCCCAGGTTAAAGGTCGCGCTGCGGATGCCGCCGCCAGAAAACGCCAGGCCGACTAATTTTGCCTGGTGCGCTTGCGCAATAAGCTCATCTTTTTGCGCTGGCGTTACTTGCTCTGGCAGGGTGGGATTGCGCAAACCAGCCAGCTCATATTGAAACACTTCAGAAAATAAGCTTCCCGCTTCCTGGTTTAACGCATACCAGGTGGCATGGTCGCAGCAACCGTCGCGGGCCATGCCGGGATAGCGTTTGCGATATTTTTTTTGGAATTGGGCCAGCGTAGCGTGCAGATCAGCCAACGATTGGGTACGTGCGCCCTGGTATAGTCCCAGGCTGGTGAGCTTGCGTTGAATATCGGCGACTTGATCACTTTGATCGATAATGCTAAATTCGCTGGGCGACATACCAAGTCCTATCAAAGCGTCAATTAAATTCGATTAATTTGAAAATTGTAATAAGCGCAATGCAATGCAATGACGCCATGGTAAATAATTAGAAAATTGCGTAGCTAATTAATTGCACCGGGTCTTCTGCAAATGATTGGCCGGGACTAATAATGCCTGTTCCCTGTAACACTCTTTCTTCCCGCATAATATGAACAATATCGCCATTCGATGAGCGGATATACGTGCCATTGCTACTGTGGTCAACAATAAAAAACTTGCCAAAGCGAAATTCGACGCTGGCATGCAGGCGCGAGGTGAGCGTGCTGGCAATCACCAGGTCGCAATTTTCACCGCGCCCCAAAACAATTTTTTTAAGATCCTGATTGATCGTGAAGACCTTGTTGCCATAATTTAAGCTCAACTGGCTAACGACAGCGGGTGCCCGAATGACAGGGGGCGCGGCAACGCGGATTTGTGTGCCGCCATGGTCTTCTTCATTCCAGGTGACGATAAAAATATCGAATTCGACTTGTTTGCCTTTGAATTCGGCGGCCATAATCCGGTGGGTCAGGCGTCGAAATGCGTCGGGCAGGGCATCCACCACGGCTTGCGATGTCATGATTTGATGCGCTCTGGCTTGCGAGGCAATGCGGGCGGCCACATTCACGGTGTCACCAAACACATCGCCGCCGTCGCAGATGACGCTACCATAATGCAAACCGATGCTGATATGCATGCCCATGCCACCCTCAAAATGCGCATGCTGCATCGCTGTTTGCATGGCGCAGGCCGCTTCCAAGCCAATAATGGCGTTGGGGAAGGTACACATGACTTCATCACCGATGGTTTTAATCACCGTGCCTTGATGCGTACAAGCCGTGTCACGCATGATTTTGACGCAACCCGCCATCAGGCGCTGCGCGGTTTGGTCGCCGAGGTGGTCGTATAGCGCTGTGCTGCCACAAATATCGGCAAATAAAATAGCAAGGTTTGCGGTATGGTTGGACATGCTAAAACGCCAAGGTTATAAGATATATATGAATAAAACAAAATACCCCTCATTTTAATGCAGTTGCGCTGCGAATACCACCTTTGTCTTTGATTGATACTGCATAGATTCCTGTTAGGGAGGTCTGAATCCATGGCCAGCGAAGAAAAATCGGTTGTAATTAATATGAATAATCTTCTCAAGTGCTGATTCCGAAGGGAAATACTGAATTTCTCCTTAATCTTCAAGTAAACTGGTGCCCATATCAAATTAACTTGTTTTTTTCCAGAGCGTAGCCTTGAGTTTATCTGCCCAACAATTGAGTTTTAGCCGTGGTGAGCGCGAATTATGGTGCGACCTGAACCTGGCCTTGGCCCCGGGCGACGCTGTGCGTGTGGCTGGTCCGAATGGCTGTGGCAAAACCAGTTTATTGCGCATCCTGGCGGGCTTGGCCTTACCCAATATGGGCACGGTGTGTTGGCAGGGGCAAGATATTCGCAGCTTGCGTGAACAATATTATGTCAATTTAATGTATCTCGGCCATGCCCAGGGCGTAAAAGATGATTTGTTGGCATGGGAAAACCTGGTAATGGCCGCGCAATTGCTGGGCCAAAAAATATCTCCCGAGCGCGCCTGTGAAGCGCTCGCGCGCATCGGCTTGGGCGCGCAAATCGAGCTACCTGTGCGGGCACTGTCGCAAGGGCAACGCAAGCGCGTGGCTTTGGCGCGCTTATACCTGGGTTTGCCGCAAACGCTGTGGATTTTGGATGAAGCGTTTACCGCGCTCGATGTGGCAGCCGTGGTGCAGTTGGTGCAACGCATCGAACAGCATTTGGCGCAAGGCGGCATGCTGGTGTACACCACCCATCAGGAAATTACCCTCAACAGCGGGCGTAGTATTGAGCTTGACCTGGGGCAAGTGGGCCGGGAGGCAGCATGTTAAATGCCCTGTTTGCCATTATTCGGCGTGATTTGCTGCTAGCCTGGCGGCGGCGCGCCGACGTGCTCACCACCTTATTTTTTTTCATTGTGGTGGCCAGCCTGTTTCCCTTGGCGGTCGGCGCTGAAATGACGCTGCTGCGCACCATTGCGCCCGGTATTTTATGGGTGGGGGCCTTGCTGGCTTCAATGCTGGCCTTGGGACGTTTGTTTGCGTTGGACCATGCCGATGGTACGCTGGAACATATGTTATTGGCTTCCGAACCGCTGGCCGTGATCGTTTTGGGTAAAATCATCGCCCATTGGCTGGTGTCGGGATTGCCCCTGTTATTGGCGACCCCGCTGTTGGCGATTCAATTTGATTTGAGTGTACGTTCGATTGGTATCTTATTGTTTAGTTTGCTATTGGGTACACCCATTCTCAGTTTTATTGGTGCCATTGGCGCAGCGCTCACCCTGGGTTTGCGCGGTGGCGGGGTGTTGTTGGCACTATTGGTGCTGCCTTTGTATATTCCTGTGTTGATTTTTGGTTCGGGTGCGGTCAGTGCGGATCTGGCAGGCGTTGGGGCGGATGCAAATTTGTTGTTGTTAGGCGGCTTGCTGGCCGCTGCCAGCGCCTTGACGCCCTGGGTTACGGGTGTGGCATTGCGTATCTCAGTAGAATAAGGCTGTAGAATAGTAGGCGGAATTGGTGGAATGCGGAAAATTATATTTATAGAATGAAAGCTATGCAAACAGCAGACAAGCAAAATGCAGGGTGGAACTGGTTTAAATATGCGTCCCCCGTCAATTTTTTACCCTTGGCCGGGAAATTGATTCCCTTATTTGGCGTGCTGGGCCTGCTGCTTGGCATTGCCGGGATGTATATTGGGTTTTTTGTGGCCCCGACCGATCACCAGCAAGGCGATTCGTATCGGATTATTTTTTTGCACGTTCCGGCGGCATGGATGTCGATGGTGATTTACCTTGCCATGGCTTTTTGGGCGGGCGTGGGTTTGACGTTCAATACCCGGCTGGCCTCGATGATGGCCAATGCGCTGGCCCCGACCGGTGCCATGTTTACCGTGTTGGCGTTGTGGACCGGGGCGCTGTGGGGTAAGCCAACCTGGGGTGCCTGGTGGGTGTGGGATGCGCGCTTAACCTCAGAATTAATTTTATTGTTTTTATATTTGGGTTTTATGGCCTTGCATGCCTCAATTGACCATTTGCGCCGCGCCGATCGTGCCAGCGCCGTGCTGGCCTTGGTGGGGGCAGTGAATGTGCCGATTATCTATTTTTCCGTAAAATGGTGGAATACCTTGCATCAGGGGGCGTCGATCAGCACCAAAGGTTCCAGCATGGCGGTGATTATGCTGTGGGGCATGTTGTTGATGGCGCTGGCCTGTTGGGCCTACAGTATTATGGTGGCCTTGATGCGGGTGCGCTGCATTGTGCTGGAGCGCGAGCGTCAGGCCGAGTGGGTGGTGCCGTATGTACAAAGTTTGGAAAAAGGGAGCCAGTCATGATTTGGGCCAGTTGGCAAGATTTTTTCGCGATGGGCGGGTATGCGCTCTACGTGTGGGGTTCGGTGGTGGTGTGCTTTATCGCCGTAATTGGCGAATTATGGCTGGTGAGTGCCCAGTGGGCGGCTATTAAATCCAGCATTAAAAGAAGCAATGCGAGAACCAATGCGCGAACGAATGTACTCAGAAAGGGAAGTAATGAAAGCAAGACATAAACGGTTTAGCCTGATTTTGCTCGGCATGGCAGTATTGGGTTTGGGGGCATGGCTGGTGCTCACCGCGTTTAAAGATAATATGAATTTGTTCGTCACCCCCAGCGAAGTGGCGGCGGGCAAAGCCCCGTCCGGGCGCAGTTTTCGCCTGGGTGGCATGGTGGAGGCGGGGAGTTTGAAGCGTCAGGCCGATGGTGTGACGGTTAGCTTTGTGGTGACCGATATGGTACGCAAGGTGCCCGTATCGTATAAAGGCATCTTGCCGGATTTGTTTAAGGAAGGGAAGGGCGTGATTACGCAAGGTAAATTGAATGGCGATGGCAGCTTTGCGGCGCAAGAAGTGCTGGCCAAGCATGATGAAAACTATATGCCGCCTGATGCCGCGTATGCGATGAAAAAAGCGCAGCAGGATAAAGCCGCGGCCGCTGCTGCGTCAAGTTCTGCTAGCGCTGGGGCAAGTGCTGCTACCGCTGACGCAAATGCTACTGCTGCATCCACTGCAAAGGATGGAAAATGATTCCTGAAATCGGTAATTTTTGTGTCATGGTGGCCTTTGGTATGGCCTTGGTGCAAGGCTTGTTGCCCATCTTTGGCGCGTTTCGTGGCAATGTGCGCTATATGGCCCTGGCGCGTCCGATGGCCATGGCCCAGTTTCTGTTTGTCAGTATCGCGTTTGCCTGCCTGATCAATGCATTCATCAATTGTGATTTTTCAGTTTTGTACGTCGCATCGAACTCCAATTCCAACTTGCCGCTGCATTACCGCATTACCGCCACTTGGGGCGGGCATGAAGGTTCGCTCTTGCTGTGGATACAAATTTTAGCCTTGTGGGGCGTGGGCGTGGCCTTATTTAGCCGGCAATTGCCACAGGAAGTGGTGGCGCGGGTATTGGGGGTGATGGGTTTGGTGGCGGTTGGCTTTTTGGCCTTTTTATTGTTTACCTCCAACCCGTTTGATCGATTATTGCCCGCCGCAGCAGAAGGGCGCGACTTGAACCCGCTGTTGCAAGACTTTGGCATGATCGTGCACCCGCCGCTGCTGTATATGGGCTATGTTGGTTTCTCGGTGGCGTTTTCGTTTGCGCTGGCCGCCTTGATGGGCGGGCAACTGGATGCGGCTTGGGCGCGCTGGTCGCGGCCATGGACGCTGGTGGCGTGGATGTTTTTAACGCTGGGCATTTTCCTCGGTAGTTTTTGGGCCTATTACGAACTCGGTTGGGGCGGCTGGTGGTTTTGGGATGCGGTGGAAAACGCCTCTTTCATGCCTTGGTTGGTGGGTACGGCGCTGGTGCATTCGTTGGCGGTGACGGAAAAACGCGGCAGTTTTAAAAATTGGACCGTGTTATTGGCCATTACTGCATTTTCACTCTCGCTGCTGGGCACCTTCTTGGTGCGCTCGGGGGTGTTGACTTCGGTGCATGCCTTTGCCACCGACCCACGCCGTGGTTTATTCATTCTGGTGTTTTTATCGCTGGTAATTGGCGGCTCGCTCACGCTGTTTGCTTGGCGTGGCCCCAAAGTGGGCTTGGGCGGGCGCTTTGCCTTGTTCTCGCGTGAAACCCTGTTGCTAAGTAATAATGTGCTGTTGCTGGTGGCAGCGGCCACCGTGTTTTTGGGCACCCTCTACCCGCTGTTTTTGGATGCCTTAAATTTGGGCAAAATTTCCGTCGGCCCACCGTATTTTGAGGCGGTCTTTGTGCCCTTGATGATTCCGGTATTGTTGATGATGGCACTGGGCCCGTTTGTACGTTGGAAAGAGGCGCACTGGCAAACCTTGGCGGGCGACATCAAATGGGTGGCTCTCGCCACGCTGGGCGTGGTGATTTACGCTGCTGCCATATTGCGTGCCAAGCCGATGGTGGTTGTGGGTTTGGCCCTGGCGGGCTGGGTGATTATGGCTACGATCTGGCATTGGCTGCAGCGCATGTTGCGCGCACCCGGCGTGCCGTTGTTGAAAAGACTGGGTAATTTTCCGCGTAGTTATTGGGGCATGTTATTGGCACATTTCGGGATTGGTGTATTTATCATCGGTGTGACGCTGGTGCGCGGTTTTGAAGTGGCGGAAGACCTGAAAATGCATGTTGGCGATACGGCCCGGATTGGTAGTTACAGCTTCCGTTTGAATAGTCTGGAAACCAAAACCGGGCCGAATTATCGGGCCGATGTGGGCAAGTTTGATGTGACGCAAGATGGCACCCTGATTGCCCAACTGGCACCGGAAAAACGCCTGTATACGGTAAGCAATATGCCCATGACCGAGGCCGCGATTGACCGTGGCTTTACCCGTGATTTATTTGTTGCCCTGGGTGAGCCGCTGGATAATCAAACCTGGGTGGTGCGGGTGCAGCATAAACCGTTTATCAGTTGGATTTGGGCAGGTTGCCTGATCATGGCCTTTGGTGGATTTTGCGCTGCCAGTGATAAGCGCTATCGTTTGAAAAAACGGGCGGATGCGGCTGTTGATGGGAGTGCAAACCCGGCCACGGCCAGGGCCATGGGGCCGACGGGAGCCACTGCTGCTGCAGGGGCAGTCATGGGAGCCGGGGTAGATCTGGGAGCAGGCGCATGATACGTTTTATTTTACCTTTACTGGTGTTTGTTGCGCTGGTGGTTTTTTTAAAGGTCGGTTTGCAGCGCGACCCGCGCGAAGTACCTTCCCCCCTGATCAATAAAGCTGCGCCGGAATTTAGCCTGACCCAATTGCATCAGGCCGATCAAACCATCGGTAGCAAACAACTGCGTGGCCAGGTTTGGTTGCTCAATGTGTGGGCTTCCTGGTGCGTGGCGTGTCGGCAAGAGCACCCGGTGATGGTCGAGTTTGCCAAACAAAACGTCATCCCCATTATCGGTTTGAATTATAAAGATCAACGCAACGATGGCTTGGCTTGGTTGGCGCAGTTTGGCAACCCGTATCAGGTATCGGCCTTCGATGAAAAAGGCAATGTCGGCATTGATTTTGGTGTCTACGGCGTGCCCGAATCGTTTTTGATCGACCAGCAAGGCGTGATCCGCTTTAAACAAATCGGGCCGATGACGCCGGAAGTGATCAACACCAAATTATTGCCACTGATTGCTCAATTGAAGGGTCAAAAATGAATCGACTGCAAAAATGCTCACATGTCGTCAAGTTTGCTCTGGCGGCCATCAGTTTCACCCTGTCTACGCTGGCGCTGCCTGCCTTGGCACAGGTCAAGACCGAATCCGGCTTGACCGCCGACCCGGTACTGGAAAAGCGCGTCCTGACCTTATCGGAAAGCCTGCGCTGTCTGGTATGCCAAAATCAAACCATTGCCGATTCGCATGCTGATCTGGCCATCGATTTGCGCAACCAAGTGCGCGACAAAATGGCGGCAGGCTGGAGTGATGAAAAAATCATCGATTATATGGTAGCGCGCTATGGCGATTTCGTGCTGTATCGCCCGCCGTTTAAGAGCATCACTGTGTTATTGTGGGTAGGGCCGTTTGCCTTGCTCTTGTTGGGCGGAATCTTTTTTATCCGCAAACTGAAAACCCAGGCGGTGCAGCCCGAACCTTCGCCTGAGCGCTTACAAGAAGCTGCGCAATTATTGGGAACCAAGGATAAGGATTCAGCATGACCTCTTTTGCATTACTGGCCGCTTTATTGTTGGCTATCAGTTTGGCGTTTATCGTGCTGCCTTTGGTCGGCGTGCGTGGCGGGAAAGTGGAAAATGTCCAGCGCGGCCATGTCAATTTAGCGGTCTTGCGTGACCAGTTGCGTGAATTGGAGCTGGATTTGGCGCAAGGCATTATCGAACACAGCGCGTACCAGCAAGCGCGCCATGATTTGGAAATTCGGGTGGCGCAAGATGTCGGCACGCCGGGGCAAGTGCAAGCCAGCGGTTTGGCGCGTGCCAAAGCCAGTGGCCTGGCTGCCTTGCTATGCTTTGGTGTGATCGGTTTGAGCCTGGGTTTGTACAGTTATTTGGGCAATCCGGCGGCACTCAACCCGGCTAACCTGAAAGCGCCCGAAGTGGCTGAAGCGCCAGCAGCGGCGGCTGGTCAAATTAGCAATCAACAAATTGCCGAGATGCTGGGCAAGATCGAGCAGCATTTAAAAACCTCGCCCGATGATGACAAAGGGTGGAATATCGTGGCTGGCACTTATGCCAAGATGGGCAAGTTTGAGCAAGCCAATCGGGCCTATGCAAAGCTGGTGGCATTGAAACCGAACGATGCTTCTGTGTTGACCGATGCGGCAGATTCACTGGCCATGGGGCAAGGCCAGAGTTTGCAGGGTGAGCCGGAGAAATTATTGCTGCGCGCTTTGCAGGCCGAGCCAAAAAATGTGAAGGCTTTGATTTTACTGGGTACTGCCAAGTTTGAGCGTAAGGATTATGCGGGTGCCGTGGCCGTCTGGCAGCAATGCCAAAGCCTGGTGCCACCCAATGTGCCATTGGCGCAACAGCTGACACAAAATGTGCAGGAGGCGCAGCGCCTGGCTGGTGTTGTGCCGCCTGCCGCCAGTGCCAGTGCGCTTGCCAATGTCGCCAGTTCTGCCAGCGCGGCCAGTGCGGCAGCCAGCGAGAATGCCACAGCCAAGCCGCTTTCACCATTACTCAGCGGCACCGTGCAGATTGATGCCAATATCGTCAAGGACGTTGCGCCCGGTGATGCCGTGTTTATTTTTGCCCGCGCACCAGAAGGTGGCCCTAAGTTTCCGTTGGTGGTGGTGCGCAAGCAGGTACAGGATTTGCCGTTGCAATTTAGCTTTGATGATGGTAATAGCATGATGCCCAACAGCAAGCTGTCCGACTTCAAGCAAGTGGTGCTCACTGCCCGTATTTCGAAATCCGGTAATGCCATGCCGGCGGCGGGGGACTGGGAGGGTACTGCCGGAACGGTGAGTGTGGGTGCGACTTCGATCAAGATTGTGATCAATCAAAAACGACCTTAGTTACAAGAGGAGGCTTGACAGCAAGTTCCACACTAAACGGCATAGAGCCAAAGATTGCAACGACTCAAGAAAATGAAGAACGGGCTGCCTCAAATTTCGCGGGACAGTCTTCAATATTTACCCTGGAATAGGGTGGGATGTTGGGTCTGAATTTGCTCGGGTCGTAACACTTGCCCCTGTTCAGACAGCACGGTGACGTTTCCGAATACATGATTCAATATCTTCGATTTCCTGCTCAAGCGGGCTGGTGGAAAGTCAGCCTCGCCCAAAATTTCAGGTAAGGCCAGTATCAATGCGCCTACTTGGATTTTGCCCAAACACTTACCGTCGGTCAACGTCTGAATATCAATTCTTATTTTCATCAATGAGTACTTTCAACATTTTCCTATTCTGGCTGGCGTGCGCCATATCTGGGTGGCTGGCAAGCAATCCACCCAAGTTAAGACATTTCAGCAGTTTTTCTGACTCATGGCCTTATGCGGTTTTCGACCAGGATTTCGTGGTTTTGAGCGGTTTTCGCGATGGCGATAAGTCCGGCCAGCA
>JBKJLF010000593.1:0-6015 GCA_046597185.1 Burkholderiaceae bacterium
ACCGCAACAAGTGTGGCTGTCACAGGGACGTATTCCATTTTGCAGCCGCACTTGTTGCGGTTCAGCCGGGACGTATTCCATTTTGCAGCCGCAACTGGCGCGCGAGCTGCGCGATAAAAAACTAGCGAATTTGCATGCCACGGCTGCCACGGGCATTGTCTCGGGCAATATTGGTTGCGTAAGCCATTTGCAAAGCGGCACCGATTTACCGGTGCGCCATTGGATCGAAGTAATTGATCGCTTGTTGGCCTGAACCGGGTTTTATGCCCGGTTTTGCACCGTGGTTCATACAATACCCAAATGCTCGGTGCCTTTGGCCAAATCGCGTTTTTTGGAATCTTTACCTTGCAACTTGATGGCCAGGCGCAAATCGTTGACCGAATCGGCGTTGCGCAAAGCATCTTCATAGGTGATTTTATCTTGCTCATACAAATCAAAGAGCGCCTGGTCAAAGGTTTGCATGCCCAGTTCACGCGATTTTTTCATGATTTCTTTGATTTCATGCACATTGCCCTTGAAAATCAAATCCGAAATCAAGGGCGTATTGAGCATGATTTCAATTGCCACACAGCGCCCTTTACTGTCTTTCATCGGAATCAGGCGCTGTGAAATCAGGGCCTTTAAGTTGAGTGAGAGATCCATCAGCAATTGTTGCCGCCGTTCTTCCGGGAAGAAGTTGATGATACGGTCCAGTGCCTGATTGGCGCTATTGGCATGTAAGGTGGCCAAACACAAATGGCCAGTTTCGGCAAAGGCAATCGCATGATCCATGGTTTCGCGGTCACGAATTTCGCCGATTTGAATCACGTCCGGTGCCTGGCGCAGGGTGTTTTTCAGGGCGATTTCCCAGTTTTCGGTATCGACCCCGATTTCACGTTGCGTAATGATGCAATTTCGGTGCGGATGCACGTATTCCACCGGGTCTTCAATCGTAATAATATGGCCGTAGCTGTTTTCGTTACGAAAACCCAACATGGCGGCCAGGGTGGTCGATTTACCCGAGCCGGTTGCGCCCACCATAATGACCAAGCCGCGTTTGGTCATTACCACTTCTTTTAGCGCAGGGGGTAAGCCCAGGTCTTCCAGTTTCGGGATGGTGGTGGTAATGGTACGCAATACCATGGCCACATTGCCCAATTGCACCAGGGCTGAAACCCGGAAGCGCCCCAAGTCACCGGGACTAATCGCAAAATTACACTCTTTGGTGAATTCAAACGATGCTGTCTGTTTGTCGTTCATGATCGAGCGCGCCAGTTCCAGTGTGTGGTTGGGCGTCAGGTTTTGGTTGGAGACGGGCGTGACTTTACCGTCGATTTTAATGGCGGGTGGAAAGCCTGCCGTAATAAACAGGTCGGAACCGTTTTTGCTGGTCATCAGACGCAGCAGGTCGAACATAAATTTGGTGGCTTGATCACGTTCCATGATAATCCTAAATTTTTTAAATGACGTGTTGCAAAGGTAATGGCATTTATGCCCCCGGGAAGTTTTCCGGAATCTTCGCCGCCGAGCGTGCCGCCGAGTTGGTGATAATATTGCGTTTCACCAAATCGGCCAAATTACTGTCCAGCGTTTGCATCCCCATATTACTACCGGTTTGAATGGCCGAATACATTTGCGCAATTTTCGCCTCGCGGATCAGGTTACGAATCGCCGGTGTACCGACCATGATTTCATGCGCTGCCACCCGGCCCAAGCCATCTTTGGTTTTGAGCAAGGTTTGCGAAATCACCGCCTGTAAAGATTCGGACAACATCGCACGCACCATTTCTTTTTCATCGCCGGGGAACACGTCAATAATCCGGTCCACCGTTTTGGCGGCAGACGATGTATGCAGTGTGCCAAACACCAAGTGGCCGGTTTCAGCCGCAGACAAGGCCAGACGGATGGTTTCCAGATCGCGTAATTCACCCACCAAAATGGTATCCGGGTCTTCGCGCAGGGCCGAGCGCAGCGCGGCGGTGAAGGAGAGCGTGTGCGGCCCCACTTCGCGCTGATTGATCAGACTTTTTTTCGATTCGTGGACGAATTCGATTGGGTCTTCGATGGTCAAAATATGCGCGTATTCGTTTTCATTGACGTGGTTCACCATCGCCGCCAAGGTGGTGGATTTACCCGACCCGGTTGGCCCGGTCACCAACACCAGACCACGCGGCTTTAAAGCCAGATCAATAAAAATTTTAGGACAGCGCAATTCTTCCAGCGATAAAATCTTGGAAGGAATGGTACGCATCACCGCTGCCGCACCGCGATCCTGGTTAAACGCATTGACCCGAAAGCGCGCCAAACCGGGAATGGCGAAAGAAAAGTCAATTTCCAACATTTCTTCATAGGTTTTGCGCTGGCCATCGTTCATGATGTCATACACCATGCCATGCACGTCTTTATGTTCTAATGGCGGTAAATTGATACGGCGCACGTCGCCATGAACCCGAATCATTGGAGGTAAGCCAGCCGATAAATGTAAATCGGACGCTTTATTCTTTACAGAGAATGCGAGCAGTTCGGAAATGTCCATTTATAATCCCTGTGCGTGGTAAAAGATAAAATTGTAGAATGAATTCAGACCGATTTTAGATGAATTTTGAATAGAACCCGAAAATAAGCCAGATAAAGGTGCGATACCGATGATTATGTCCCCAATTCCTGCCAAGTTGCAAGCAGTGCGTGATGCAATTGCCACGAGCGAGCGTTTAGCCGGGCGCGATGGAGCCCAGGTGCGCTTGCTGGCGGTCTCAAAAACCTTTGGTGCGCAAGAAGTATTGCAAGCAGTGCAAGCAGGGCAACAGGCTTTTGGTGAAAATTACTTACAGGAAGCACTGAATAAAGTGGCGGAAATGGCTATTTTGGCACCCAATATCGCTTTGGAGTGGCACTATATCGGCCAGATTCAAAGTAACAAGACCAAACCGATTGCCGAACATTTTGCCTGGGTGCATACGGTCGAGCGTGTTAAGATCGCGCAACGCTTGTCGGAACAAAGGCCTGCCCATTTGCCGGATTTGAATATTTGCCTGCAGGTCAATATCAGTGGGGAAGCCAGTAAAAGCGGCGTTACGCCAGATCAATTGCTGGCATTGGCGCAAGCGGTGCAAGGCTTGCCGCGTTTGAAATTGCGCGGCTTGATGGCAATTCCAGAGCCGTGTGATGATCCGGCGCAACAGCGCTTGCCCTTTGCCCGGGTGCGCCAGTTGCGTGAGATGCTGGCTGAGAATGGGATCGTGCTCGATACCTTGTCGATGGGCATGTCGGCTGATATGGATGCGGCGATAGCCGAAGGGGCAACCATGGTCAGGGTAGGCAGCGCCATCTTTGGTGCGCGTAGTTATCCTGATGCAGCCAAACAAGTGGCTTAGCGTATTTGGCTTTGGTTGTTTGGCATCCTTTATTTGGCATCCTTTATTTGGCATTAATTATTTTTATGAGGTAAGCATGCAACAGATTGCATTTATTGGTGGTGGGAATATGGCTTCGGCCTTGGTGGCGGGTTTGCTTGGGCAGGCGCAAATGCATGTGGTGGACCTCAACCAGGAAGCCCTGGCGCGCTTGGCGCAGCAATATGGTGTGAGCACAGCGGGCCAAATTGACGCGCAAGTGGCCAGCTATTCGGTTGTGCTATTGGCGGTCAAGCCGCAAAACATGCGTGAAGTGGCGCTGCAACTGGCTCCTTTTCTGGGGCCGCAGCATTTGGTAATTTCGATTGCGGCGGGCATTCGGGTACAGGATTTAAGTCGCTGGCTGGGGGGGCACGCTGCCATTGTGCGTTGCATGCCCAATACCCCGGCTTTAATTGGCCGTGGCATGACCGGCATGTTTGCCTTGGCCGGGGTGTCAAGTGAACAACATACGATGGCCGAAGCGATCATGCATGCGGTCGGCCAGACCTTATGGGTAGAGCAAGAGCATTTAATTGATGCGGTAACCGCTGTATCGGGCAGCGGCCCGGCCTATGTGTTTTACTTTATGGAAGCCATGCAGCAAGCCGGGCAAGATTTGGGCTTGAGCGCTGGCCAAGCCTTGCTGTTGGCGCAACAAACCTTTGTCGGGGCCACCCAATTGGCGCTGGATGCCAAAGAACCCTTGGCCGTGTTGCGTGAACGCGTCACTTCCAAGGGCGGCACCACTTATGCGGCGCTCACCAGCATGGGCAGTAGTGGGGTAGGGGCAGCGATTGTGACAGCGGTGAAGGCGGCGGCGGCGCGTGGGCATGAGTTGGGTGAAGAGTTGGGCAAAGACCCGGAACCGGGAACAGACGCATGAGTACGCTGACACTGGACCGTATCGTCCAATCACAAGGCTTTGGCAGCCGCAAATATTGCCGCGAATTAATCAACGATGGCGAAGTGGCATTCAATGGTGAGGTGTTGGACGATTACCGAATCAAGCTCGACCCAACCGGTTTGGTGATGACGATTTTTGGCGAAACCTGGCCCTGGCGCGAGCATGTGTATATCGCCATCAATAAACCCGCCAATGTGGAATGTTCACGCAAACCCAGCCATCACCCTGGCGTGTTGACGCTATTGCCCGAGCAATGCACCTGGCGCGAAGTGCAACCCGTGGGCAGGTTGGATCACGACACCACGGGTTTGTTGTTGTTATCTGACGACGGTGCCTTCATTCATGCGCAATCCAGCCCCAAGCGCCATGTGCCCAAGGTGTACCACGCCACCACCGCCGAACCGGTGACCGATACCCTGGTGGCGCGCTTGCTGGCGGGTGTGCAATTGCATGACGAGCCTGCGCCCTTGGCGGCGGTGCATTGTGTAGAGTTGGATAGCCATTTGCTGGAGATTGTGTTGGAACAGGGCAAATATCACCAGGTCAAGCGCATGCTGGCGGCGGCGGAAAACCATTGTGCCGCCTTGCAGCGGGTGCAGATTGGCCAACTGAAGCTGGTAGATTTGGGTTTGGCAGCGGGGCAATGGTGTTATTTGGATCAGGCGCAGTTGGCGCTATTGAGCGCCTGATGTCCAAGTTTTAAGTTTGCATCATTTACGTATCATGCCCGCCGCCACGGTTTGATGCGTCACTTCATCAATCAAAATAAAAGCTCCGGTGGCGCGGATATCGGCATAGGCATCGGCCGCCAATGGTTGTTGCACCGTCAGGTGGACATGCGCAATATCATTGAGTTTCAAGCCTTCGGTTTCGGTTCGCTGTTGGGTGTTGATATCGAGCAGGCTTTCAATTTGCGTCACCCGGGCCGAGGTTTGTTTGGATGTGTGTTTGATCCAATACTTGCGCCGCATATCCAATCGGTCTTCCGACAACCAGCACATATCCGCCTGCAGGTTTTTCATCAGTGTGGCTGGTTGGCCGCTGGCGACCAACATATCACCACGTGAAATATCGCGATATTCTTCTAACAGCAAGGTGATCGATTGGCCCGGCCCCGCTTGCTCGTGCGAGCCTTCCAGCGTCAGGATATCTTTCACCGTGGCGCTATGGCCGCTCGGTTGCACAATCAGCGCATCGCCTTTTTTCACGCCGCCCGCTTCAATGCGCCCCATGTAACCGCGAAAATCATTGGCCGCATGGCCATCGTGACGTGCCACCAACTGCACCGGAAAGCGCAAGGGTTGTTGGTGCGCGTCGTCATACACGGTCAACCCTTCCAGCAATTCGATCAGGGTCGGCCCCTGATACCACGGCATTTTTTCGCTGGCATCGACCACATTATCGCCAGTCAGGGCTGATAGTGGAATGAATTGAATGTCGCAGGTAAGGCCCAGTTGTTGGCTAAATGCGGTGTAGGACTTGACAATCCGGTCGTAGATCTCCTGGTTGAAGTCAAGCAAGTCCATTTTATTGACCGCCACCACAATATGTTCAATCCGCAGCAAGTGCGCAATGGTGGAATGGCGCTTGGTTTGGATCAATAGTTCCACGCTGCCATCGTCACCAAGTTTTACTTTGGAGACATCGACCAAGATGATCACGGCGTCGGCAGTGGACGCACCAGTGACCATGTTGCGGGTATATTGTTCGTGGCCGGGGGTATCGGCGACGATGAAC
>JBKJLF010000817.1:0-9729 GCA_046597185.1 Burkholderiaceae bacterium
AAAGATCAAAACCGCCGACTTGCTTGTTTTTGACTTTGAATAAATTGGTTTGATGCAATAAACTTTCTACCACCTGCTTGCGTTGTTGGGTATCACTTAAACCTTTGAGCTGCGCGAAATGATCGAGCAAATCAAAGGCCGAGACTTTGGGGTAAAGCCCAAAATCCTGCGGCAGATAGCCAAGCACGCGGCGGATTTGATCTTTATGGGTTTGAATGTCGAGTGTATCGAGGTAGGCGCTGCCGGAATCGGCGTCTTGCAGCGTGGCGAGGGTGCGCATCAAGGTCGATTTGCCCGCGCCATTGGGGCCGAGCAAACCAAACATGCCGGATGGAATGGTTAAATTAATATTATTTAGCGCTTGCACGCCATTACCGTATTGTTTGGACAGATTTTGAATGCGTAATTCCATGGCTTTTCTTCGGGCAAGGGGGCGTTGTGTGGCAAAACCGGGTCGTTTTGCCAAGAATGACGCTCATCATAGCCGAAACCCGCCAAAATTTTACGCGATGGATTGAATTCGGGTAAAAATTGCTTATTTGCTTATTTGCTTGCTGATTGTTGTGGTGCGGGTAGTTATTTGAATTTTAGTAGCTTGTCGCGGTCTTTTTGATAGGAATCATAGCTTTGTTGATAGCGTTTATTGCAGGCGATGCGTTCATCCTGGTTCACCAGTTTTTTGCATTGGT
The DNA here is from genome assembly GCA_046597185.1 of Burkholderiaceae bacterium. Lineage (GTDB taxonomy): Bacteria > Pseudomonadota > Gammaproteobacteria > Burkholderiales > Burkholderiaceae_D > CAMBDR01. The sequence goes on from JBKJLF010000817.1 coordinate 690, forward strand.
CTTGCGCATCGTTATGCAGGGAGTCATAAGCCAATTCGGCACAGCCGCCCAGGGTGCTGCTGATAGCCACGACCAGTGCCAAAGTGGCGGCCCTTGTCACGTACCGCAGGCGATTGCTGATTTTATTCATTTTTTCGCTCTTTCGTTAAAGAAATCTGTTACAATTTGGCCCCTTCAAAGAAAGGGCGTTTATGACTCAAGCATGTGGTGTTGATTTTGGAACCTCGAATTCTACCGTAGGCTGGAGCGGCTCGGGTCAAGTTTGTTTGCTTGATCTGGAAGAGTCCAAACCTACGCTACCCTCGGTCGTGTTTTTTAACGCCGAAGACGATGAAATCAGTTATGGTCGCGCCGCTTTGGCGCAATATTTGGCGGGGTATGAAGGGCGCTTGATGCGTTCCTTAAAAAGTCTGCTGGGCACCAGCCTGATTGATGGGCAAACCGAAGTGGCTGGGCGCGCGCTACCGTTTCGCATGTTGCTGGCGCATTTTATTGGCGAATTGAAACGCCGCGCTGAACGTGCTGCTGGGCGCGAATTTGATTCTGCGGTGCTTGGGCGGCCGGTATTTTTTATCGATGACAGCGCCAGTAACGACCAAAAAGCCCAGGCTACCCTGGCCGAGGTGGCTCGTGCTGTTGGTTTCAAACATATTGAATTTCAATACGAGCCGATTGCCGCCGCGTTTGATTACGAAGCCCAAATCAGCCGCGAAGAATTGGTCTTGATTGTCGATATCGGTGGCGGCACGTCTGACTTTTCTTTGGTGCGGTTAGGGCCTGAGCGTGCCAAAAAGGCCGAGCGGCGCGACGATATTTTGGCCACGGGCGGCGTGCATATCGGAGGTACTGACTTTGACAAATACCTGAGTTTAAGCGCCGTCATGCCTTTGTTGGGTTATGGCAGCTTGCTCAATAATAATAGTGCGATTCCATCGAGCTACTACTTCAATTTGGCGACCTGGCATACCATTAATCAGGTTTACACCAAAAAAGTATGGAATGAGTTGGCCGACGTGGTGCGTGATGCGCGTGAGCCCGCCAAATTGGTGCGCTTGCAAAACCTGATTGATGAGCGCGCCGGGCATTGGTTGGCGATTCAGGTGGAAGCGGGCAAGATTGGTTTATCGAACACAGCCAACGTGATGCTGGAATTGGATCGGCTGAGTCCTGCCACCTCGCTGCAATTGGAACGTGCCGGGTTTGAAGCAGCCATTGCGCACCTGATTGGCAACATCGAACAAACCGTGGGTAAATTGTTGGCAGATGCCAGTATTGGGGCGCAGGCGGTGGATACGGTGTTTTTTACGGGTGGCTCCAGTGGCGTGCAAATGCTGCGTGAGCGTATTGGTGCGCTGCTGCCGCAGGCGCGCAAGGTGGAAGGGGATTTGTTTGGCAGTATTGGGATTGGGCTGGCGTTGGATGCGCGGCGTAAGTTTGGCTGATTGTTCGTCCATTGCGCGAGACGGTAATGCCTGCCGCCTCGCGCCAGCCTTATTTACTGGGTATTTACTGGGTACTTACTGGGTACTTACTGGGTACTTACTGGGTATTTACTGGGTTTTAGTAATCCGGAACCAGTTCAAATTCCACCCACCACCCGTGGCTTTGATGCCAAACTTGTGGCTGCCAGCGCTCAGATTGACGCTATGTTTGATGGTGCTCCAGGTTTGCCAGCCACCCGTAGCAGGAATGCTAATGGTGCCATACAAGGGCGCGCCGCCTGCTTCTTCGAGCTGCAAACTGCCGCCGCCGTTCTGGCTGGCAACCCGGTATTCCACCGTGTACACGCCCGTGCTCGGAATCGTCACCGCCGGATACGACATCCAATCGCCCGCATCAATATAGCCCACATTCAAACCGCCGCCAGCATCGCGGGTGTTTTCGGTTTGCACGCCTTGCATCACCAAATAACTTTCACCCTGAATGGTGGCCTGTATTGCTGGCGACCCGATACGACACGTTATAAGTGCCTGCTGTTTTGACATCGACGCTATAGTTAAGCCAGTCACCGCTGTCAATATAAGCAACATTTCGACCACCACCCGCATCCGACGTATTTTCCAGTTGCACCCCGGACATTTGGCAATACGCTTCTGCTTCGATTACGCCCGACAAGCTGACCGTACTGCAAGGTGGTGGCGGTGTGGTGCCACCCCAGCCGCGTACAATGTCACGCGCCAGCGCGCCGGAGGCAGTCAATTGCGCACTGCCCCAGCCACCATGCCATTGGCACCGATATGTAAGGCAGACGCCCCTTCGCTCTTGTCATTGAGTGCCCAGTTGGCATTGCTGATACCATTCTTTTTCATGAAATCCACCCAGGCCCAGGTTTCGGCCGCATTGACGGCACCATCACCGGAGGCATCGACCGAACCCTATTCCGTAACAAATAAAGCGGCGTTATTGTTGAGCGCGGTTTGCGCCTTGTCGCGCAGCGATTGTTTGTGGGTGCCTGCATTCCGGTTATATTTTTATGTGATGCAAATCATGATCAAAATATTCAGTCTTCAACCGATTTTTGAATGCATTTTACCATTGATATGGTGCGGGCTTAATTATGGAATCGATTCCAAAGGCTGTCAAGCTGTTTGATCATTATTTGTGTGATTTTTTGATCGCTGGAGTGATATCAGGGCGGCTAACAGGTTTCCCACTCCGCCGTATTTAACGAAGGGGTGGGTGGAACCTGTGCTATTGAGATGGTAGGCGTTGTCAGACCAACGTAATGAAGTTTTCGCCAAAGAAGGTGGCATGGCTTAAATCGAACAGTCCAACCAGTCGCACGGCACCATCAACCCCGGATATAAATGTATTGCTGCCGGAATGTCGGCTCTCGATCAAATAGGTAGACCCTGAGAATTGGAACCAGGCAAATGCGCCATCGGTGCTGCTGCCATGTGCTTGTTTGATTGCTGCATCGGCATAATCCTGAAGGGTCGCGCTGCTGCTGCTTAATGTTACTTTGGTCGGGGCAAAGGATTCCGTGCCCAGATTATCGAATGCCACAGTTAGCCCGGCATGGGGGTCAAGAATGGTGTTAATGCTTGTTAGGGTCTCGCTGGCATGGACAATGGTAACGCTGTCATTACCTTTGCCAACCGTGATGAGATTAGCGTTCCCGTTAACGGTTACCAAGTCTGATCCGTCACCGCCAACATATTCAATGGTTTGCGTGCCGAATGATAAATCGACATTGTTGGTGGCGCTTGATTGTGTGCTGCCAAACACGTAGACCAAGCCAGTGCCACCAGTGAAGGAGAGGCCCCCTGCAGTCACGCCTCGTGCATCGACATAATTCAAACTGCGATCGGTTTCGATCAAATTCACACCCCGGTTGCCCGACAAAGTGAGTATGGCTAAAGACGGCGCTTTTAAAGAGAGCGTATCGTATCCGACGTTGGGCGCAGCGCTACTATAGGACAGGTTGATCGAGGCTTTTTCAACATTCCCAAGCGTGATGCCGCCAGCGGCATAATCGGTTGTGCTGCCTGTGGTGTTGCTTAATGCCAGGCTGATGGTATTAAATTTGCCCGGGGTATGTGCTATTTCAGTAAATGAATAGGTATTGCCACCTGGCAGTAGATTAATATGGCTACCATTGACCAAATTTTTGACGGTATAGCTTCCAATATTGTCGAACGAGACCTCCTGGATGGCCCCAACTTTCGCTGCATCCAGAGTTTGCCCGGTCAGGGGGCCAAGAATGTACAGACTTTCAAAACTGCCGATGTTCGTGTTGTTGCCTGTGGCAATCGTGTTCAGTTGGCTTGCAGTGAGGGTGAGTTTGTCTATGCCGTCGCCACCATCAAGGAGGCCAGTGGGGACGTTGGTTCCCTGGATGTCCAGCGTATCGTTCCCGGCTCCGAGTGAAATGTTTTGGGTAACGTCATTGGAGGCGGCGACGTAATCGGTGCCATCGCCACCCACATACGAAGTCTTGGAGCCATCAATGAAGAATGCGATATCCTTGCTGGTTGCACCCTGGGTATTGATACTGGTTATGTTGCTGTCTGCGAAGGTCGCAAAAATGCGACCCGAACCTGTGAAGTTGAAGTTTTTCAAAGCGGTGCTGCTCGCCAGACTGCCCAGACTGAGCGATCCTGCACCGCTGACTGTGACCGTGCTTAAGGCGGTATCTTGCAGGTTACCAAAACTGCTTGAGTGGCCAGACAAGTTACCTGTATTGATGTTGACGCTGGTGTAGGTGTTGGAGATGTCGAGTTCGCCGCCGAAGTCTTGTAAGTTGAGTTGAAGCGTCGCGCCACCCGGTGCCGGTGCGAGCATGCCAGGGTCGATTTTGACTTTGCCACCACCATCGGACAGCGTTAGTGTGGTGAGCGCACTGTCCTGGATGGTGGCATTGTAAAAACCATTGATTGACACCGTGTTGATGCTGCCAGCCTGGGTTTTGCTGGCGAAATTGGCATCGGTAATGGTGACGTTGCTTTGAATAAAACTTAGCCCACCGACGGTGTTTGAAGCCCTGCCCTGATTGTTGACGCTGACGATTTGAGTCGCGCTTGAACCAGTAATGGTTTCAATGCCGCCAGTGATAGTTCGTGCAATATTATTGGCGTTGGTATAGTCTTGCGTTACATAAATATTCGCACCGCCTTTGACGTTGATCGCATTGCCGCCCAGCGTGCTGGTGTTATGAATAGTCACATCGCCAGTTGGCGAGGTGGTATTGCCGACGCTGATGCTGCCCGTGCCAGCGGATTCGGTACTGTTGATGGTTACCTTGTTGCCGCCATCCACGGTAATGGAACCCAGGTTGATTTTCGTCGTCAATGCGCTGTTGGCACTGGCTGGCGCTTGTACCACCGTGTTGCCGACGCTGTTCAAATTTAATTGCTTTAAGCCAGTCCAGGTATGGCTGTCAACATTGGCGCTATTGTCAGCATTGATGTTGGCGCTCTGGATATTGCTGACGTTGATGCCGCCGCCCAGAACCAGGGCGGTTTGGGTGGTGGAGGTCAGGTTCAGGATGTTGTAGCCCAAGCCGCCGTTGATCACATCGCCCACATTCAAGGTTTGGCTGGTGCCACTTGAATTGGCATTGAATGTATCATCGCCGCCGAATGGGGTTTCCGTTGTTGGTACAACATTATCCAACCCGGTCGTGAGGGTTGAGGCTTGCGGCGCGTAAGAGGAAGATACTAAGAGTGAGAAGGTAGTTTGCAGGTTTTCGGTTTGGGTTGCCAGCGTCAGGCTGGCGGCGTCTTTAATGCTGGTGATAAAGTTTTTTGCCACTTGCGCCGGGCCAGTACCTTTGTAGAAAGGCGCGTCATCGGGTGAAAAGTTGGCGGTAAAAACCAGCGCGCCGCTGACTTTGGCATTATATGCGTCCAGATCCGTACCTTGCGCACCCTTGGATACTTGCGTGACCACATTGTCGATCGTAATGGCTTTTTTATCAAGTAAATTTGACCAATAAATAACACCGCCTTCTTCTGCTGCCCGGCCAAACAGGTTTAAATAAACTTGGTTGACGATTTCGGCATTGGTTAAATTGGCGAAACTGGCAATATACTCGGCAGACTTGGCAAACTCAGCACTGATGCTGCTGGTATCGCCCTTGTTGGTATTGACGATGTTTTCCCAGTAAATGAGGCCGCCGACATCGGCAGGGCGGTTGAAATAAGCTATATATAATTGCTGCACCGCTTGTGCATTGACACCCATTTTATGCTCCGATAAAAATATTCTGATTTACTTGGAAAATATGCGCTCAGCTTGTGCCTCATTTTGCAGCGCATTTTGTAGTATACCCAGTTGTTGCATCGAAATGCCGATCAGGATGCGGGAAATTGCTTGTTTTTTCGCATTTTGTGGGTTCATTTATCACAATGCGACGTTTTTCGTGCAGTGACTTCGATTTCAATTTTCATGCGCGGGTCAAGTAAGCCCGCAGAAATCATCATGGAGGCAGGGCGGATTTGGCCAAAGTACTTGCCTAAAATGGGCCAGCATTGTTCAAATTCAGCCGCTTGTGGCACCACATAGTTGACTCGCACCACATCGCGCAAGCTGGCCCCAGCTTGCGCAAGTGCGGCAATGATGTTTTGCAGGCATTGTTCGGTTTGCTGTGCGATATCATCGGAAATCGTCATGTTCTGGTAGTCAAAGCCGGTGGTGCCAGAAACGAATACCCAATCGCCATCGACCACAGCCCTGGAATACCCAATTTGTTGTTCAAAGATCGAGCCTGAGCTAATTAGTTGTCGGGTCATAGAGTTCTTTCGGTTGGGGGATGATGAGACATATCGCAAAGCAAACGCTTGCAATTATAGCGCGAACGCTAAGAATAGGCTTTGGCCCAGGCTTCATTTGCATTTGATATTGGCGATTTGATTCAATCCAACGCTAAAGTGTCGAAACTTGTTGGTATAATCCTTGCTTTTCTTTGGTTTTTCCGCACTGATATGAATATAAAAAAGGGGGCAAGCATACAGGCCGGGTCCACCCTCACTACCACCCTCACTACCACCCTCACTACCGCGCCCCCCGTTAATAAATGGGTACTGCCGCTATTTGGTTTGCTGCTGTGCCTGCCGTTCCTGGTTCCCATTCATGATATGCCGCTGCCGTCTTTTTACTCGGAAGGATTGGCCTTGCTGTTGGGTTTGGCGGCGCTGCTGGTATGGTTGCACCGTTCGTCCTGGCAAGAAATTCCACAAATTGTGATTGCGCCCCTGGCTTTATTGCTGGTGGTGCTGTTGCAGTTGGCATTGGGCATGTTTGCCTATCGCGCTACCGCCTTGATCATGTTGTTATTCTTGGCCTGGTGTAGTTTGCTGATGTTGGCAGGGCGCAGCCTGGCCAGCGCATTTGGCGTGCCGCGTTTGCTCACCTGTCTGGCCTGGTATATGTTGGCTGGCGGCGTGCTCAATGGCTTGTGTGGCTTACTTCAATATGGCAATCTGTGGCAGGGTTTTGCGGGTTGGGTTGCAGCGCCCATGGACGAGGTGGGCGCAGGGGTGTATGGCAATGTGGCGCAACAAAACCATTTTGCCACCCACCTGGCGCTGGCGCTGGCGGCGGCCTGCTATCTTTGTTTTACCCGGCAATTGCCTAAGGCGCTGTATGCTGGGGCATGCTTGCTGTTGTTTGCTGCATTGATGTTGTCCGCTTCGCGTAGCAGCTTGCTGTATTTATTGTGGATTATTGCATTGAGCCTGGGTTTATTGACGCGCGCCGGGTTGCGGCGGCAAGGACGTAAGATCGCCATCATTTTATTGGCTCTGGGGTTGTTGCTGGCCTTGGTTCTGGGCTTGGTATTTGCTTTGGCGGGGCATGGCGTGCCCCAAATTGATCGCTTGATGACGCTGCTGGGTGGCTTGGGTGTGCGCGCTTACTTATGGCGGCATGCATTTGCCATGTTTCAATCGCATCCGGTTTTGGGCGTGGGTTTTGATGCGTTTGCCTATCATTTGGTCAATCAACTACATGCCCTGAAAGAGCCGAGCCAGTGGGGGATTGATCAATATGCGCATAACCTTTGGCTGCAATTGCTGGCAGTGTCGGGTTTGTTGGGCTTTTTATCCCTGTTTGTACCGGGTGCGCTGTGGCTAAGGCGGCAATGGAAGGTGATGTATTCGACTGAGCAAATGCTGCTGTGGGCCTGGCTGGGTATTTTGCTGATCCATAGTATGTTGGAGCAGCCACTGTATTTTTCTTACTTTTTGGGTTTGGCTGGTTTAGTGCTGAGCTTGGCTGAAACCAAAGCCGTGCCTGCGCCGCCAGGCTTGCGGCGGGCGGGGTTGGTGGTGGTACTACTTGGGCTTGCGCTATTGTTTAAAACCGGGTATGAGTATGATCAATTGGAATCGTATTTTTATAGTCAGCGGGCCATGAACGGTCCGCAGGCGCTGCATAAGCGGGCCCAAATTGCAAAGGCATTACAGCGCTATTCCTTATTGGCACCGTTGGTGGAATTGGCAGCGCCAGCCGAATTTGTCCCCGACAGCGCCGAGCCAGAGGCAAAAATTGCCTTCAACCAGCCCGTGCGGCATTTTGCCCCGGTAGCCGAAACCGAATATCGGGAGGCTGCCTTGTTGGCCGAAGCGGGGCGGGTACAGGCGGCGCAAGATCAATTTGATCGTGCGGCTTATGCTTACCCTGGGCAAACGAAGGTGTATTTGCCGCGTTTTTTTGCACTGGCTGAAAGTGATCCCGAGCATTATGAGGCCTTGGCTGCGCATGCACGTGAGTTTGTGTTGAAAATGCATGGCAAATTGGATTGACCCGCCATCGGCTTTGATTGGAGATGGCCACTAAGTGGGGCGAATTATTTTTAAGTTTAAGTAAAAAATGTGTGGCATTATTCTGAGAAGTTAGATATAATTCCTTCCATTATAAAAATCTATTCAAATTTTAACTTAATCTGGGAAAACTAAATTGAACCATGCTAACCTTACTTCCAGTAATCAGACTTCATTGAAGCCTTTGACCAGTGACCAGATTAGTGCATTGCATGTGGCTTCATTGAAGCCTTTGACCAGCGACCAGATTAGTGCATTGCATGTGGCTTCATTGAAGCCTTTGACCAGCGACCAAATTAGTGCTCTGTCTCACACGCAAGTTGCTGCCTTCAACAGCAAAAGTTTGAGCCAACATACCAACCAATTAACCCAGGCGATTCAACAATTTGCCAGCCATGAAGATGTGTTGTCAAGTAATTCAGCTTTGTCTTGGCATGATAGTGAGTCGCGGCAAGTGGTGGCGATTGCACCATTGGCCGAAGTGTTAGGGCAGTATGATGCGAAGGGGCAATTGTTGAATAGTCAGCACGGGAATACGCCATCAGCCTATGTCGCTAGCGCAAGCCGTGTTTTTGCTCAATCTCAACAGAACCCAACTTTGTTCGGGCGCACAGGCTAATCCTGGCGGCCACCTAACGTACCACCAATAAATACAGCATCAACACATTCAGCACCAGCGAAATCAGCGCCACCGCACGCCATACCCCCGCCGGGTCGCGTGCCAGCAGGGGGGTAGCGGTCATGGCGGGCAGAGGTGATGCACCGCCGCGCTCCAA
>JBKJLF010000839.1:0-2758 GCA_046597185.1 Burkholderiaceae bacterium
GTGCGGGGTTTGGGGCAGAGCCCCAAGGTGTAGATTTTTTTGAAGTGATGCGACAAGTAGCTTGACAAACACCGGTATCGGCAAAAATCGCGCGGAAAAGGTTGGGGATAATGAAGATATCAGTATCGGCAAGAACCGCAGCGAGAAGGTCGGGAATAATGAAGATATTTCGATTGGGGACAACCGCAGCGTAAAAATAGGCGGCAGCAAATCAGAAACTGTTGGCAAAGCCAAAAACGAAATGATCACGCTAGCCAAGTCATTAACCATTGGTGGCATGTATCAAACCACGGTGGGCGGCATGATGAACACGACCGTTGGATTGATGCAGTCGGATCAAGTCGGACTGGCCAAATCGGTCATCGTAGGTACAAAATTTAGCATTACCGCAGGTGACGAGCTTGAAATTAAGGTAGGGGACGCCCGCTTACTGATGAAGAGCGACGGCACGATTGAGCTACACGGGAAAAAAATCTTGCTCAATGGTGAGGAATTGGTCACTGTCGATAGTAAACGAATTGATTTAAATTGAGTATGGCAATCTTACCTGAACCTCGCTTAAAGTATTTGGTTAATCAAACTGGGTTGACCGTTTTTCAATACGACAAAATGGCACCGGGCAAGGTCTTTTGTGATGTCGTCGTTGTCAAGGCTAGCTTTGAGTTAACACCGCATGGCTTACTACGCATCGCCAGCCCCGGCAAACTTAGCTTGGCCGATATTCATCGCAGCAAAGACGAGCCATTAGATAGCTCGCTTGCCCAAGCGGGCGATTTGATTTGGCATAAACCTGGGGCGGATATTTATTTCACTGGGCATGCCCGGAATATGCACCTCACCAAGTCTTGGCTAGTGGGCGTGCAGGTTGGCCCGTTTGACAAGCCCTTAGCCCGCTACACTTGTGCAGTTACTGGCCCGCGCCAATGGCAGCGCCGCATCTTAAAAGGCTGGCATTTAAGCAAACCACAAGCGACACAAGCCGTACCGATTCAATACGAATTAGCGTATGGTGGTAGCAAACCTGACCCTAACACGCCACGAACAGAATGGGATTCTTTTGCCGACAACCCTTGTGGCACGGGCTTTAGCTTTGACGGCTACTCAAGCACTGACACCCCCAGTGCGCCGCAGTGGGAACAGCCCGGCCCATTCAATTCGTTAAAATCGGCTGGCCTGGTCGGCTTGGGGCCAGTTGCACGCTTTTGGCGCAGTCGCCAATGCTATGCGGGCACCTATGACGACGAGTGGAAGCGCCAACTGGGTGAAGGCAAGATTGCCGATTACCCAGCCGACTTTGATCCACGCTTTTTCCACTGCGCGCATCCGGCTTTGCAAACGGCTAAACCACTGGTAGGTAATGAAGCACTGAACTTGGTCGGGCTGGTTCCCACAGCTAACCATCGGCTACACACCACACTACCGGGTTTGCGGGTATTAGCTGACTACGACGGGCAACAATCACCCTTGCCGCTAGACACGGTTCACGTTGATTTAGATAAAAATCAAGTAAACCTCGTGTGGCACTTAACGCTAGCACACTCGCTCAATATTGAGCAGGTATTTCTTTCCTTGGAGCATATCTAATGGCTGACAAACATATTGCCGACGCCGAGAGCGAATTTATCATTGTCAATGTTGCCCCTGACTTTTGCCAGGTCGGTAAAAAAATCATTCCATTCGACATCATGCAAGAATTGACACCCGAGAAGGTATCCTATGCCAAGACGGTGTATGCACGCGGCGTAAAGGTGCTGTTGATTGACAGCGTCATTAAAGGGGTGCAGGGCAATGCCGGTTCAGGGGTTGTTTCGGGCGTTTCACTCGGCTCGGGCGATAGTAAAATCGTAGGGGGGTCGAGTACGGTGTTTACTGAAGGGCGAAAAACTGCCAGGCATCTTGATGAAGTACAGATGAATGGAGACTTTTAATGGCGGGCAATACGGTTGGACGGGTGCAGACTATCCACAGCCCATCGCCCGCGACTGGAACTGATGAGGCGGCTGTAAATCTTAAGGAAGAATATAAATCACAGATACCCGGTGGGTACAGTGATCAGATTGTTGATTTACAACGGCGACTGCGCGCCGCCTATATTGCTGGTACACTAGATCAAGCTGCTAAACTCAATTTTTTGGACGAAGTAACAGCGGAGTTAAGTATTGCACAAGAGCGTGCGGGTCAATTAGCAAACGCCACATCACCTGCTGATATGGCCGCACGAGAGACGCTGCGTGCCGACATGGGAGTTTTGTTGGATGATAGACGTAGGCTTGATGAAAGTTATTTTGATGCAACTCCAGTAGGAAAAATAAAATCATTAATTGAGTTGGCCTTCTTAGCTAGAGCAATTCAAACACTGCCAAAGCATATAGGTAAGATAGCTAACTGGATTAGTAAATTAAAAGGATCAAAAAAACCACCCGTTCCACCCGGCAAACCAGCACCGCCTAAGTCCGTAGGCAAAGATGGGGTGGTCATTAAGCTAAAAATTCCATCACCGGAAGCATTGGCGCGCGCACGCGTCAAAATGCTAAAGGAAACACTATCCAAACGTAAACAGCCAACCGCAACCTCGGTCGCAGTAGATAGAACGACAGGAAGAGTTTATGTCGGCGATTCAGGTGCAATTGCTGAAAATCAACATGAATTGCTTAAATCCCGCATAGGTACTCTTGAAAATGGAAACTTAACCAGAAATCCAATGGGGCCTGCCAACTGTGCCGAATTTAATTCAGTCAACAACGCATTACTCGACAAC
>JBKJLF010000160.1:0-13352 GCA_046597185.1 Burkholderiaceae bacterium
ACCTGTGGAATCTATGCGAATTAATTTAATCTTCGTTCGCGTTTTGATCTTACCAGCTTGTAAAATAGCACTCATGAAAGCACACCGTGTTATGCCTTTTTGATGGGGGAAATGATCATGCGTTTGGTACAAAATCCGCAAATGCAACTCGGAGAAGTTGATATTTCAGCGATTGAGCTTGACCCGAAGTCGCGCGACGACATCACCAAATTGCTGATGGGCTTGCAGCATATTTACACCCAATTGCCGACTCGCAACGCCCTATTTGCGTTGCTTGAGAAAGAGATTTCACCACAGGTGGACAAGAACAACGGTCGCCCCGGCATCTTCAATGACGCGTATTACCATTTCCAAACACTGAGGGATAACGTCTGCCTACTGACCCCGGAATTACTTGACAAGATCAATCAACACATCGTGAATGCAGGCCATGAATTGGTGGCAAAAAAGGGCGCTGCGTGGCGTGGGCACTGCGTGGGCGCTGCGATTCGTTTGTCGTTAAAACCGATGTGGCATTTCCGATCGATGTCAGCTTGTTGTTCGATGCCATGCGCAAGGTGATCACACTCGTTGCCCGCTGGTGTGACCTGCACGACATGAGCGCTTGGCGGCAATCGGCGCACAACCTTCGTGGGCTGAAACGGCTATTGCGGACAGTGCAAAACAAGAAGCGCAGCAAAGCCCAGAATGGGTCAGCAAAGGCAAGGCTGGTGTGCCTGTCGAATTTGGGGTCAAGGTTTGCATTTTAGAAGACCAGCACCGCTTCATTTTGCATCACCATGTGATGGAAAAACAGCCCGACGACCAGGTTGCAGTATTGATGGTGACGCAAGCAAAGCAGCGTTTTCCAAATTTAAATGCAACTAGTTTTGACAAGGGCTTTCATTCGCCAGCCAATCAGACGCAATTGCCAGAGCACTTGGAGCAGGTAACGCTGCCACGCAAGGGCAAGCGTTCGCAACAAGCGCTGGCAGTAGAAACATCGGCCGCATTCGTGGCCGCCAGGCGTGCGCATTCTGCGGTGGAGTCTGCGATCAATGCGCTGGGCGTCCATGGTCTTGACATGTGCCCTGATCACGGCATTGCGGGGTTTAAGCGTTATGTTGCGATTGCAATAGTGGCGAAGAACATTCACCGGATTGGTGCCATTTTATGGCAACAGAATCAGCAACAAGCGCTACGAAAATCGAGTCGCGCAAAACACGCGCCGCCTGACAAGCAAGCCGCTTAATCTATTCAAAAATAGTAGGCCGTTTAGTGACCGGTTTTAACAGCCGTGGGATGCGTACACCTGGCCAATTGTATATTTAGCATCATTAATATCATCAATGAAACTTATTCGCTTTTTAGGTTGAAACACAAAAGATCGAAATGGTAGTGCCAATTTTTTTGGCGTATTTTTCTAAAAATGAGGGGTTTTCTGACAGGCACTACGTAGCTCATAAACAATATGTTCAATTGTGTTGATCCTGGACGCCGGATCAAGTAGTAAGGGCTTTTCACCGCCCGGTGCCTGCTGTTTCGTTTTGAGTACGGTTGAACCATATTCCAGCGGGAATTGGTTGTTCTTGCTACTGCGGTTACACAGTGGGCAGGCAAATAGTAGATTGCGCCAACTCCATGCCAACCACCAATAGCCATGCGTCAAACTGCTGCCGGGCGTGCGGTTGGCGCTGCCCTTGGGGCGGTAGTGCTCCACGTCGTTATATTCTGCGGTGTACCACCGTTCGCAGTAACAACATTTGGCATGCTGGGCTTCGTGCAATGCTGGCTTCAACACTTGGTAGCCGTCGATTTCATCTGAAACCGGGTGACGCTTGTGTGCTTTTTTTAGCGCTGTCATTGCAGCGATTTGTTTGCTGCGCAGGGCTTTCAACTCGGGCGGCTCTTTGCCCCGGATGATGGGGATCATGATTACGCTGCCTTGGCTTTTTTGCTGCGGGTCTTGGCTGGCGTGGCCTTGCCTGCCGTTGGGCATGCTACGGTCACTGCTGGCGCGGGCAGGCGGCGCGGCACAATGTCCCAATCTGGGCGAATGTCTGCAAGTGCAGGTCGATTTCGTCGATCAGTACCAGGCCGTTCATTTGGCGCATGAAATCTGCTGCTATTGGCTTTTTGTTGCGCCGGGTGAGTTCGATCCAACGTGCGATCATGTCGAGGAACCCGCCTGCGCTGGTGAGGTAGCCGTTGGACAGGTTTTCCAGCGTTGAGACCAGACCGTCGTGCTCGGTGATCCAGCCTTGGCCACAGCCTGTTCCAAAGCATTGGCGGATTTGGCAGATCGAGTACTTTTTGCGCTCATGATAGGGTTAATTCGTAGTGGTTCGGTGAAAGGGTTCGCGGTTGAAACAATGCCCTGTTTAATGACTTGAGGACGACGGGGCAAGCCCGCCAGACAAGCAATTGGTGAGTTTATCAAAAAAGCGAGCCATGGTGGCGCAAACCACTGGCATGGCACCACTTGAGCACGCCGCCCCAGCCCGCCCCCCTGTGTGGGCGCGTCGCTTCGGGTTGCAATAGCGTGAGCACAAACGCGGTGGGCAATATCGCCCGCAAAGCGGCTTCAATCACAATACGATCAAGCGGCCCTTCTGCTACCAGTGCAATGCGCAGCACGGATCAAGATCAACCAGTTTTAAGGCCGCCAACCCGGCTTTGGGATTGAGATTTTTTTTGTTGCGCACACCATCCGAAACGATTTCTTCATTGCCGTCGAAAAGTAATTCGGTCTTATTGGCACCAATAAAACAATTGACACGCCCCAGTTCCAGCGTGACGGCATAAAGGGATTTGAAGGCGTCAATTTGGATGGTTCTGATCATTGCCTGTCCCTTGGGTTGTCAAAATGATGGCTATTGTAACATCGGGAATGCGTCCGGAACACATCCACCATCGATCACCATCAATTCACAGGCAATTTTGCGGCACAAGAAAAAAACCACAAATTGGCGCTTTCACACCCAATTTTCCACCACCAAACCGGGGACGCGTAAAAATTCCCGTGTATTGTTCGTCACGAGAATACATTTGGCGGCGATGGCCGCATCATTATTGCCAATCGGCGTACCCAGCCGTCCCAGTTCTACCCGAATCTGAACCGTGGCATCCACCGCAGCACTGTCCCACGGTAAGATGCCATCAAGCCGTTTTACAAACGACGTGATCATGCCAGCGTGCCGGGCAGACGCCTTGGGGCCAATCGCGCCATAGCGCATTTCAGAATAAGTAATGGCCGATATCACAATCACGCCGCGTGCATTGACGCAAGCTTGCATGCGCTCCAACACATGACGCGGGTGTTCACGCATGATGAAGGAGCAGATGTTGGTATCGATCATAACCATCTGGCTCATTTTTTAGCCTCGTATTTTTGAAAATGGCAACAGTGCGCATGGCTGACTCCTTCATGATTGACGATGAGGCTTGCGGTGATTTTACTGCCTCTTGGAATATTTCACCATATGTAGCCATATGCTTTAAAGATTTATTTGGTCTCAATGACCTGGTTTTGAAATCGGCCCAAAGGGGTTTGACGACCATTGTAAAACCCTGGCGCGGGGTCAGCGCTTGACGCGGCGATCACCACAAAAACGGGGTGAATTTACAGCGCGGGCAATACAAGCTAATTTCTGCCGCGCCCGCGACCGTCAAGCGTGCGGTTTGGCTTTGCTCAATCACCCAGCTTGCAGTTTTACCGTCGGCCAGGCGCAGGGTGCCGCTGGCATAGCAGGGTAACCAGTCGAGGGTGTGATGGCTGTCTTTGGGGTCTTTCAGTTGGCGTGCGCGGCTAAAATACTGGCGCACCTGTTTGGACTTGAGTTTGAAACGGCTGCAATCCAAACTTGGCTCTGCGCCGGGGGATGAGCGTGCGCCGTTTTCTGTTATCGCAACAGAAGTAATGCGCGGCAAGTTGATTGGGCATAATGCGGGCTGGAATTCGCTAGCCTTGGTGCAAACTGCCTGGGCGTGGCAATTGAGCGCCGACAGTGCCAGCAGCGCAAGAATCAATGCAGAAAAGATTGGTTTTACCATTGTGCGGTGCTCGCTTCGGAATCGTTTTTGCGTGACACGGTTGGATGACGAAATACCTCCGTGGTGGGTATATTGAGCGTCATTTCGAGTTCGGAAACCAGCCATTTCAGCGATTTGTTTTGTTCGACGGTCACGGTTTCATAGGTCAGGATGGCTGGCTTTTTGGGATCGACTGCCAACGCGGCACCAACCAATTCGATTCCAATCGCATCGTCATTGGATGGGAAACGAGCTGGCACAGCCTTAACCTTTTCACGATCATTCTCTTTAGTTGGGCTAAAGGTCGCGTTAAGCTTGGTTTCAGCAGGCGTACATTTCAATTCCAGCATACAACGGCTACGCAATTTACCGACATGCGCCGTCTTTTTGTAGACCGATGCGGTTTGATAAATTGCGCCATCCTTATCGATCAAAAAATGAGCGCCATTTGCGCCTTCAATCTTATAACTCTCCAAGGTTGATTTTGCCGTTGCACCACCCGTTTAATGCACGATAATTCCCCGTACAACAGGCATCGCACCGTGTTGGATGATGGTACTGATCGAGTTTGTAACTAAATCATTAACTACACCGCCGTCTTTTCCTATTTGCAACATACACGTTTTCCTTCACAGTTAAGTTTTGAATAAACCAGCACCCACGCCTTTAAATTATTATTATAACTGAAATAAAAAAACATCAGCCAATACAAATGTTTTTTCCTCACTATTGCGGCTTGGAAAATTTCCGGTTTCGCGGGTATGATGAGCATACAAACCAAACAGCAAGCCAATGCGGGAGTTGACTATGCAGCAAGATGCACAATCCGATGCGCAATTCGACGTTTTTCTTAGCCACAGTTTCCACGATAAAGACATCGTGCGCGCCTTGGCTGAGCGCATGCGGGCGGACGGGCTGCGGGTTTGGCTTGACGCGTGGGAGATCAAGGTTGGCGATTCGATCCCGGTCAAGATTGACGAGGGCTTGGCGCAATCGAAATTTCTGGTCTTATGCATGTCGGCCCATTCCAGCCTTTCGGATTGGACGCAATTGGAGAGCCAAACCGTTCGCTTTGATGACCCGCTGAACCGAAATCGCCGCTTTGCATGGTCGTTCTACAGCCAAGGCACGGATCAGCAGGCGGCGGCCTCGTCCGATTTGTTCATTCACGCGGCATTGCGGTTTTTCGGCGAAACGGAACTGGCCGGAAGCAGCCAAAGCGGGGTGGACAAGGCGCGGCGCTTGGCGCAGGTGGTCGGGGCGCGGCGGGTGTTGCTGATACTGGACGGGGATGACCAAGGCGCCCACGCGTTCCGCGTGATGGACGCGTATGCGCAGTGGCTGGCGGGCGATGGCGTACAAGGCCAGCGCGCGCTGGCGCTGCTGCGCCTGTTGGGCCTGTTCGATCGGCCCGCCAGCGCAGAACTGCATCGCCGCGCTGCTGCAAGCGCCGGTGATCGCTGGGTTGACCGGGGAGGTGTGCAACCTCGCCGAGGTAGAGCAAAACCTGATCCAAACGCGCTTGCAGGATGCGGGCTTGTTGACGCTACAAAAGGAAGCGGGCGTCGTCATCGCAATCGATGCGCATCCTTTGCTGCGCGAATATTTTGCACAGCGGCTCAGCACCGAACAGAGCGACGCTTGGCAGGCGGCGCATCGGCGGCTGTACACGTATTTGTGCGAGAACACCGCGGATAAGGAGGAGCCGACGGTCGATGACTTGCAGCCGCTGTACCAAGCGGTCGCGCATGGTTGTCTGGCGGGGATGCAGCAGCAGGCGTGTGATGAGGTGTACAACGCCCGCATCCTGCGTGGGGATGAATTCTACAGCACGAGCAAACTCGGCGCGTTCGGCACCGACTTGGGCGCGGTCGCCTGCTTTTTCGACCAGCAGTGGCAGCGCGTCAGGCAGGAGGATTGGAAAAATGCTGCCCAGTCTGCCAGCAACCTCTCCGAACTGAAATTGACGCTGGGCGATCTGGCCGGGGCGGTGCGTGACGCCGAACAGGCCGTGACCCACGCCGACCGCATCGTCGATGCGTTTTATCGGTTGGCTTTTCGCACGGCCCATGCCGACGCGCTGCATCAGGCGGGCCAGCCGGGTGCAGCAATGGCACTGTTTTGCGAGGCCGAGGCGATGCAGGCCCGATGCCGCTTTTCATGGCCGACATCCACCTGCACCGCGCCGGTTTGTTTCACCACATCACGCCTTACCCGTGCCAATGGCAATCGCCCGCCTTCGATGCGCAAGAAGCGCGCCGCCTGATCGAAAAACACGGCTACCTGCGCCGCATGGGCGATTTGGAAGCGGTTGAACAAGCCATCGGCATCAAGCGAGCATGAACTGTTTAAGCGGTTTTACAGGACAGCCACCCTCACAAGCTGGCTGCCCCACCCACCAAATCAAAGCAAATGAGTTACCCCAACGCCATTACGGCGCAGTATCCCAAATAATATCATCCACCGCCCACTGGAAAGTACTGGTCGGCAAGCTGCCATCAACACTGGAAATCTGGAACAAATCCGACATCGATTGCAAGGCAATTTTAGTCCCAGCCAGCGTTGCCACCGGAATCGTTACCGTCCCCCAATTGCCATTGCGCACCAAACCATAAGCCGTAGTATTAGCCGGGAAATTGACCACGCCCAGATTGGTATAAGTATCCCCAATGCTCACCTTAAACGCCACATTGGCAGGAATCTTGATCTTGAACTTAAGCGCACCATTGCGGTAATTGCTCATATTGCGAATTTGGCGCGACTGCACGCTGCTGCCAAACCATTGATTGGCGGCCGTATAATTCCACGCAATCACATTGCTGCCTTCAATCGGTGCGGTAGTGCCAGCGCTCATCGAAGCCTGGTTCCAGTTCCACACGTCCGAACTCACCCCCACCACCTGCTTGTTGGTAACGGCAGTCAAATCAGTAAACACGCCAAACTTGCCAGTCTCAGCCACGTTCGGGTTACCCACCTTCACCGCGCCCTTGCCATCCAACTGATAAACCCGCACATAATCCACATACATGGTGCCCGGCAAGGGTGCGGTTACCTGCGCAGGCGTGGCCGCGTCGGTAAAGTTACCACCCACCGCCAAATTGAACAACATGTAAAACGGTGCTTGTAGCGAAGGCGAATTCACGGTGATCGGGTTTTGGTACATATTGCGCTCCACCCCGTTATCGATCACGGTAAAGCGGATTTGGCTCTCAGTCCAGTACAGCCGATATTTGACAAAGCGGTTAATCATCGGCGTGGTCGAAATATACCAGTTCTTGGTTTGCCACGCAGTCGAAGCCGCGCAGCTTGGGTTGCCGGGCACGCAGGCCGTGGTTTGATACGTAATCACATTCGAGCCGGAATAATTATCAATCGCCGGGTAGTTGGCCAGCGCTCTTTGCGCACGGCTATGGCCCATTTCCATAATATCGATTTCGCCATTGCGCGGCCAGGTTTGCGGGCTGGTGCCGAGCATCCAGGCGGCGGGCCATAAACCGGTGCCCACCTGCGGCGCACTGACGCGCATTTCAATCATGCCATATTGAACTTGCACTTTGCCGGACGATGAAATTTTGCCGGAGGTAAAAGAATTGCTGCCCACCGTTTGCCGCTGCGCCTTCAATGCCAGGGCGCGGGTGGCCGATTCAAACGGCACACTCACGATGGAAACATTATTCGGGCTGTAGTATTGCAGCTCCTGATTGCCAAAGCCACATAAATTGATCTCGCAACCGTTGCCATTGCTTGCCGTCCACAGGCTGGTGTTCAGGCTGGTGCCATTAAATTCTTCCGACCAAAGCAGTTTGCCAATCACCGGGGCCGTGACGCTGGCCGAAACCTGGGCCGCACCTGCCATGAGCATGGCTACCGCTAACACTGATCCCGCAAATTTGTATTGAACCTTGCTAACGCTGCTGTTTTGCTGCTTCATGATATCTCCTTGATTTATTTTTAATGTGTTGTGAATGCGTTGTGAATGCATGCACTGCTGAAAATGGCTTATCATAAAATGTAACCGATTACATTCACGAATCGCATAATAGTACTTAGCCGCCAATCTGGCAAGAAAAATCGTCTCAACGCGGTCATTGTTGTTTTTAAATATCAAGCAATAGCATTGAAATCGATTTCATGAATTAAAACGCAAACCGATCAAAACTTGGATTAAACTACTTGGAGCGACTGTAAAGCGCACCATTTTTGTGCCTTGGCCACGACCATCGCGCAAAAATGGTGCTGAGGCTGGTGAATTTTATGTTGACAAATGCCTCTAATTGTCGAATAATCCGTTCTGCGAAACCGCTTTCAAGACAAATTTTGCTGCCCAAATATCAATTTTCAGGCCAATTTGGACCTGAGTTTTGACTGCTCTACGATAAATCACAAACTGATGGAGATGAGAATGCACGCTTTCATGAAACGCATGGCCGTAATGGCCGCCTATTTGGGTGCAGCTATGGGCGCTGTTGGGTTTACTGGCACGGCGCAGGCACAAAAAGCCGAGGTCATTCACTGGTGGACTTCGGGCGGCGAATCGGCGGCGGTGAAAGAACTGGCATCGGCCTACAAGGCGGCGGGCGGCACTTGGGTGGATACCGCCATCTCCGGCGGTGAAAATTCGCGCCAAATCACCATCAACCGTATCGCCGGCGGCAAACCGCCCACCGTGGCCCAGTTCAATACCTCGCGCCAATATCAGGAAGTGGTGGCCGAAGGCTTGCTCAATGATATCGATGCGGTGGCAGTAAAAGAAGGCTGGGACAAATTCTTGCCGGAACCGATTAAAAAGTTTGTCAAAATCGATGGCAAATACTACGCCATGCCGGTCAACATCCATAACCCTTCGTGGTTCTGGTACTCCAAAGCGGTGCTGGCCAAAGCCAGCGTCAAGGAAGAACCACAAAACATGGAGCAATTTCTCGACGCGCTGGCAAAAATCAAAGCCTCCGGTGCCATTGCGCTGGCTTTGGGTGGGCAAGGCTGGCAAGAAGGCCTGTTGTTTAATGCGATTTTGCATCAAGGCAACGCTGACCTGTTCAAAAAGTTTTACGGTAGTAAAGACGGGGCCATCGCTACCACACCAGAATTCAAGAAATTTTTAACCGACTTCAAAAAACTCAAGGCCTTTGTCGATCCCGGCTCGCCAAACCGCGACTGGAATGTCACCACCGCCATGCTGATCAGCAACAAGGCCGGTTTTCAGATCATGGGGGACTGGGCCAAGGGTGAATTTTCCAGTGCCAAGCAAACCGCAGGCAAAGAGTATGGCTGCTTCCCTGGCTGGGGTGCCAAGGCCCCGTACATGATTGAGGGCGACGTGTTTGTGTTCCCGAAAACCAAAGACCCGGAAGCGATCAAGGCGCAACGCCTGTTTGCCACGGTGGTAACCAGCCCGGCGGTACAGGTGGCGTTTAACACCAAAAAAGGCTCGATCCCGATTCGCACCGATGTGGATATGGGTAAGCTCGATATTTGCAGCCAACTGGGCGTGAATGCGATGAAAGACCCGTCGCGCCATCTGCCATCGCCCTCGCAATTGATTTCGCCGGAAAAAGGCGGTGCAATTCAGGATATTATCACCAAGTTCTGGAATACCAGCCAATCCGTTGACGACGCAGCCAAAGCCTTGAGCGGCGCATTGAAGGGTTGATATGCGCAAGCAAAAACCCGCTACCCGTCCCAACTGGGGCTTGTATCTGGCGCTGTTGCCACTGGCCATTACGGCGATTTTGGGCTATTTGTCCACCGTGATGTGGTCAGTTGGCGTGTCATTTACCAGCTCCAAAATGTTTGCCAACTCCAACTTCGTTGGGCTGGATCAATACTATAAACTGTTCGCCAGCGAGCGCTGGCAAATCTCGGTGACCAATCTGCTGTGGTTTGCCGTGGCCTCGATTGTGATCAGTATGGTGCTGGGGTTTTTGATGGCGGTGTTTATCGACCAGAAAATCCGCGCCGAAAGCGTGTTCCGCAGCATTTTTCTCTACCCGTATGCGATGTCGTTTGTGGTGACGGGGCTGGTTTGGCAATGGATGTTGAACCCGGAAATGGGGATACAGGCGGCCGTGCGGCGGCTGGGTTTCACTAACTTTGAACTGGATTGGATTGTGACCCAGGACAAGGTGATGTATTGCGTCATTCTGGCGGGCGTATGGCAGGCTTCGGGCTTGGTGATGGCGATTTTGCTGGCCGGTTTGCGCGGCGTTGATTCTGAAATTTGGAAAGCCTCCCGGCTGGATGGCATCCCGACCTGGCGCGTCTACGTTAGCATTGTATTGCCCATGATCAGTGGCGCAGTCGGCACGGCGTTTATTTTACAAGCCATTGGCTCCATCAAAGTGTTTGACGCCGTGGTGGCCATGACCAAGGGTGGCCCGGGTCTGGCCAGTGAAGTACCGGCCAAATTTATTCTGGATAATCTGTTTCAGCGCGCCAATATCGGCATTGCCTCCGCCGCCTCGGTGGTGATGCTGATGACCGTCATCGCGCTGCTGGTGCCGTATTATTATTTGCGCAAACATCAGGCAGCACAACAGGGCGGGAGAGCATAATGGCCACGGCTACCATCAAATCAAAACGCCCCGGCAAGGGCTTGACGCCGGCCCGTATCGGCACTTATCTGTTCTTGGTCTCGGCGGCCGCATTTTTCTTGCTGCCCTTGTATGTGATGTTGGTAACGTCATTTAAAACCATGGCCGAAGTGCGCGAGAGTTCGATCTTCGCCCTGCCATTGATGCCCACCATTGAACCCTGGGTCGTCGCTTGGTCCAGCGCCTGTACCGGGCTGGAATGCAGCGGCTTGAAAGTGGGCTTTTGGAACTCGGTGCAAATCGTGGTGCCCAGCGTGATTTTTTCGATTGCGCTGGGGGCCATCAATGGCTATGCGCTGGCATTTTGGCGCTCACGCTTTGCCAATATTTTGTTTGGCGTGCTGATGATCGGGGTGTTTGTGCCGTATCAGGTGATTATGTACCCGCTGGTGCGCATGTTATCCACGGTCGGCCTGTTTGGCTCGCTGCCAGCGATTGTGGTGATTCACGGCATCTTTGGTATGCCCATCATGACGCTGCTGTTTCGCAATTATTATGCCGCCATTCCGCAAGAATTGTTTAAAGCGGCGCGGATTGACGGTGGCGGCTTTTGGCGCATTTTTTGGGAACTGATGTTGCCCATGTCTACCCCTATCCTGATTGTGGCCACCATCATGCAGGTGACCGGTATTTGGAATGATTATCTGCTGGGGCTGGTGTTTGGCGGCACCAATTTTTCACCCATGACGGTGCAACTCAACAACATCGTCAACAGCACCTTTGGGGAGCGCGCCTATAACGTGAATATGGCGGCCACCATCCTCACTTCGGCGGTGCCTCTTCTCATTTACCTCGTCTCGGGGCGCTGGTTTGTACGCGGTATCGCCTCTGGCGCAGTCAAAGGTTAATTAGGATTCATTAGGATTAATTAGGATTCATTAGGATTAATTAGGTCAATTCATATGGCAAATATTTCGATTCAAGCGCTCGATATCGAGCTGGGCGGCAACGCCATTATCAGCAAACTCAATCTGGAGGTGGCTGAAGGCGAATTTCTGGTGCTGCTCGGCCCTTCCGGCTGCGGCAAGTCCACGCTATTGCATACCATTGCCGGCTTGATTGATGTAAGCGACGGCAGCATTGCCATCGGCGGCAATGATGTCACCTGGGCCGACCCCAAAGACCGGGGCATCGGCATGGTGTTTCAAAGCTATGCGCTCTACCCCACCATGACGGTCGAGCAAAACATGGCGTTTGGTCCGCGCATCAGTGGCGTGCCCAAGGCGGAAATTGCCAAACGGGTGGCGCGTGCCGCCAGCATGCTGCATCTGAAAGAATTATTGCAGCGCAAACCGGCCAATTTGTCCGGCGGGCAGCGCCAGCGGGTGGCGATCGGGCGCGCGCTGGTGCGCGAGGCAGCGGTATTTTTATTCGATGAACCGCTCTCCAACCTGGACGCCAAATTGCGCGCCGAATTGCGCCGCGAACTGAAAGAATTGCATGCCGATCTGGGTGCCACCATGGTGTATGTGACGCATGATCAGGTGGAAGCGATGACGCTGGCCTCGCGCATTGCCGTCATGCGCAGCGGTGCAATTCAGCAAATCGACACACCCGCCATGGTGTATAGCAAACCAGCCAATATGTATGTGGCCGCCTTTTTGGGTTCGCCCAGCATGAATTTTATTGTGGGCAAACTGCAAGTGGCGGGCGGCAAAACCGCATTTGTGGGCGATACGCTGACGCTCAATCTGTCCGATTATGACTTCATCCAAGCACCCACGGACGGGCAAAAAGTGATACTCGGGGTACGCCCGGAAGATATCAGCATCAGTCTGACTGCCGATGGCCAGGACGGTGTCCAGCCGATGCAAGTGCGGCTGGTGGAACCGATGGGGCCAAATCAAGTGTTATGGCTCAAGCTCGGCACATTGGATGTCGGCGTGACCTGCGATGCGCGGCTGAAAACCGAAAAAGGTGAGACCGTGTACGCCCACATCCACGCCAACCACGTTTCGCTGTTTGATGCTGCCAGCGAAAACCGAATTTGATTTAGATGGCGACCTATGACGACTTTAACTTTTCCGAAAAATTTCCAATGGGGTGTCGCCACCAGCGCCTACCAAATTGAAGGTGCCGCCAACCAGGGCGGCCGTGGCCCTTCGATCTGGGATACCTATTCCCATATTCCGGGCAAAGTGTTGAATAGCGATACGGGTGATGTGGCCTGTGACCATTACAATCGGCTGGAATCGGATTTGGACATCATCAAATCGCTGGGTGTGGACGCCTATCGTTTTTCGATTTCCTGGTCGCGGGTGCAGCCACTGGGTTATGGCGCATGGAATGACGAGGGTTTGGCGTTTTATGATCGCCTGGTCGATGGTTTGCAGGCGCGCG
Organism: Burkholderiaceae bacterium; assembly: GCA_046597185.1. Classification (GTDB taxonomy): domain Bacteria; phylum Pseudomonadota; class Gammaproteobacteria; order Burkholderiales; family Burkholderiaceae_D; genus CAMBDR01. The sequence goes on from JBKJLF010000160.1 coordinate 12,942, forward strand.
GCATTGCCGCCCATGTCACCCTCTACCATTGGGATTTACCGCAAGCCCTGCAAGACCAAAGCGGCTGGGAAGCGCGTGATACCGCTTACCAGTTTGCCGAGTATGCGCGCGTGATGGGCTTGCGCCTGAATGGGCGCGTGGCCAGCATTTGCACCCACAATGAACCGTGGTGTACTGCCGTGTTGGGCAATGAACTGGGCCGTTTTGCGCCCGGCTTTCAGGACACCAAAATCATGTTGCGCGTGGCTCACCATTTACTGCTCTCGCACGGTTTGGCGCTGCAAGCGATGCGCGCGGCGGGCGTTACCGCACCGCTGGGGATTGTGCTCAACCAAAGCGGTGCGGTAACGCCCGCCGCGCGCATCGCTTGCAGCGCCAAACCGTGCGAGAGCAGTAAATGGTGAGCCACGC
>JBKJLF010000211.1:0-11684 GCA_046597185.1 Burkholderiaceae bacterium
GTGCGGGGTCGCCCACAACACCCCGAATTATGAAATAATCACAGAATCGTGATTTTGCTCACGAGGTTTTTTGTCGTCCAAAATCTGTGTTATTTCACGCTAAAAATGCGGGCCTAAAACATGGTGCCATGTAGAACGCTGCCTGGATCGGACATTGATGTAGCCTCCTGAAGTGCCGTGCGGCAAGGAAATTTGATTCTCGCAATTGTACCTGTGTTTTGACGTGTGGTTTCGCATCAGCCCGATGGTGAGGGTTATGTCGAGGCTGGTTTGGCCCGAAACGGTAGGCGATACAATATCAATCGAGTCTGACACCATTGATTCATGACACCATTGATTCACGTCACTTCACTTCCAAAAACACCAACCCCTCATTTGACCCCACCATTACCCGCTTACAACCTTTCAGCCATGTAAAAGGCTTGTATTCAATTCCATTCCCATAATTAGCAGAATCAAAAACCTTACCTGCCCGATTCGTTAATTCCAGGCGTCCATCCCCGCTTCGGTATTTATAGACCACAATGCGGTATTCACCGTCTCCACATGATGCGTCGGTAGACACTACAGTTGAGCCGCCAAGGCGACCAGTAGCAAGGTGCCAGGCAATCCAAGGGCCGTAATAGTAGAGATAGACGACAATGGGTATAAGGAGGAGGATAAACAGCCATAGCAGGCGCTTAAGCCATGTTCGTACTTTGGATTGTGGTGGGGAAGATTTCATATCCTATTCACCAGTATACGTCCAGATAGTCGGCCTGATAACCCCTTCCCACCGTACATTGGAAAACACCATGAAATCCCCACCGTGTTTGAAACGTGCCCGCCAATCCCGGAAGGATTTGTTTTCAACGGCGACACTGATTTCCCCAGCGGTTTTTGTTACCCCCTCTTCTGTCCAGTAGCCAAGGGGTTGGTCTTCATTGTAGTCATACGTGTCTCTGATGTAAAACCCGAGCTTGTCGATTTTTACCAAATGCGTGCCAGTTTTGTCTTTCGGATCAAGTGGCGTAACTGTATCTTGCCCTGCAACATGGATACTAAATGCGCCAAGCGCACAGTACATGTCATCCAGCGGATCAGAGAGCTTGTCAGAAAAGTTTGTCCCTACGGTACGGGTATTGATGTGTGCCGTTTTATGAAGTTCCCGCCCACTACCAAAACCAAATCGTTCCACCTTTTTTGTGAACTTACCATCACGCTTTAAGTTTTTAAAAAGCGCAAGTTGTGATGCTCTCAAACTGGCTTGTTTTAAGTTCCCATATACGGCACTTTTGAGATCATTGTAGGCAATAAGCGCACGCTGAAACTCAAGCACCCACTGCATGGTGATGATTGTTTCGTTAATGTGCGTAAGGGGGAGCGTTCGCGGGTCCGGTGCGTCACCGCCAACTTTCCACGCAGCCGGCAGGATAAACGGCTTGCCCATAAACCAGTGTTCCATCATCTGTGCGCCTTTGATCAGCTTTTTCTCAAGCATGACCTGTGGGATGTCAAAGAGATTGATATCTCTGAAGCAGGCTGCAAGTGGTGGCCCCTTCAAAGTCTGGATTGGGTTGGCGGCGCTACGAAAACGATTCAATAAAATAGAGTCAAAAAAACTGGACATGACGTGGACAATTTGAAAAATAAAACGGATATGATAATGTGATTCATCTGGCAATGCAAGTTATTTACTTCTTTTTGCAACATTTATGCCAATAATTGATTTTCAAAAAAACAATTGAAGGCTATGCCGCGACGACAAGGCTTTGGAAGCGTTAAACGAGTGAAAGTGAAATAAGTAATATGCAACAGTATTTTGCTGAATTTTTTGCCGGAATCGGATTGGTTCGCGAAGGTCTGGCACCGTCAGGGTGGTCGTGCGCATGGGCAAACGATATTTCACCAGAGAAGGCAGCATGCTATCGCGCTAATTATGGCGACGACCATTTTCATTTGGGCGATTTGTGGCAATGGGAAAGTGATCCGCACGCCATACCCGACACTTGTTCGCTTTGGACAGCATCTTTTCCCTGCACCGATTTGTCTTTGGCTGGCACGCCACCAAAGGCCCGAAAGGCATTTTCGTGCGCCGCCAGGAAGTGCGCCATGGTTTGCATGACGGTAAATTCCAGGTTTAGGTTGCTGCTGACAGGCCTCGCACATGCGCGCTTGCTCGGGCGTGAGGCGCGGTACGTTGGTGATGTCGCCCGGTAGTAATTGCTGCAAACGCCCTAGTGGAAAATAATAGTGGCGGTTAAAATCTTCCAGCAACGCCAATGCCTTGGTAGTGACGCCTGCTTGGTAGGCAGCGTGTTCAAAAACCGGGGGCGAAGGGGTGATGGCGGGCTTTGCGTCGTGTTGCATTAAGTAAGCATGGGCCATATTGCGGTAGATGGCGGCAATGCCGTGGCATAGGTCGGCTTCGTTTTGAAATAGCGTGATGGCCGCGCTGGCGGGCGGCTGGGCGGCGGACAGCAGTGGCTGCAATGCCGAATAGTTGCTTTAGTTGTACACGGGTATTGTGTGTGAAATTATCGTGCTGAGATCACAGATTGTGATCTCAAAGCAGCCCATTCATCGCCATTCCCACCATTAAGCTGAAACATAAAATCCTCGGGGAACCGATCCCCGTTTCGCTTGCGCGCTTGCACCAAACTTCATACCGGCTAATTTGTACGGCCTGAATATCTACCAAGTCTGCCAATTGCTGTTGCGTCATGCGGTTGATTTTCCTGATGGAATTTTAGTTGATAAAAAGCACTATTTTAGGTAAAAAAATTTGCCCGGCGTCCCGCCGGGAAACCCGTCACGCGTCCCGCGCGACAAACCCAAAGGCAAACGCTCCGCGTTTTGCCTACTGGTGCCTTGACCTAAGGGCAAAGCGAAACCCGAGGTAACCGGACCGCCTGTCTGGCTGGTTGAGGTAACGGTAGGCGCAACGTGCGAACTGCGCGTCGCTGAGCCAGCCGCCGCCGCGCACCGCGCGGACGCCCTCGTCGGCAATATTAGGTTTTAGCGCTGCACCCAAGCCGAGGTTGCTTACCGCTTTTTCATCATATTCTCGGTAACGATCCGCACACCATTCCCAAACATTGCCGTGCATTTGGTACAAACCCCATCCATTCTGCGCCAAAGCTTTTACTGTAACCGTTTGCTGTCGAAACAATTCCTTTTTACCACCACGGTAAGGAAAATCACCACGATAATTAACTTGATCGGTATTAATATCTTCACCAAACCAAAATGGCGTAGTGGTATCCGCACGGCAGGCATATTCCCATTCCGCTTCCGTGGGCAAGGTGACTTGGCAATCCGCCAGCAAGTCATTTAATTTAACTAAGAATGGTTGAATATCCAGCCAACTTACCTGTTCAACCGGGTGTGCTGGCCCGCCTTGGTTGCGTTCATTGAAGCGACTAGGGTTATTACCCATTACCGCTTGCCACAACGCTTGAGTACAAGCGGTATCGGCCAACCAAAAACCTTGGCTAATGGTGACCCAATGCTGTGGGCCTTCATTATCACGACGTTGATGTTCATCTTCAGGCGACCCCATCAAAAACCGCCCAGCCTCCACCCAGCGCATGCGCTGAATTAACGCTGGCAGGGTCGTGGACTTTATTTTGAACTCTGCCCACAGGCCGCACTCGTCATCGCCCCAAGCACTGGCCCATAACGGCGGAAAAGGATCAGGCGCACGGGCGGCCCAATCGGCGTCGAAGGTGGGAGATGTCATTCGCGATGCGGAAACCATAGTCGCTTGTGGAAAAGAATACCTGAAACGGTTTATATACCTAGAATGGCTCTGGCTTGCGCTTCATCCATCCCGCTTTTTATCATGCATTGCAACGATTCTTCTTTGCCTAGCGCCACACCGACTGCCACGCCACGCCTCTCGGCAGCATTAATTTCTGTGCGTTCTGCGATCAGGGCAAGCGCGCGTCTTTCTGCGCGGTAACGGGTTTCTTCATCTGCTGACAATGCCTTGAGCTGTTGCATGGCCTCAATTACAGGTGGGTAAGCTATTTGGTTCATGATGTCGGTCTCCTGCCAGTGTTCAAAATACGTAATCCACGCAACCAACGCGCCGGATGCGGAACAGCTTTTTACCTAGTCTACCAGTGTTTTCCTCATTATCCGGGTCGCCCAGCAACCCAGCAGTCACTCACCAAAGAAAAGGCTTAAATTTGCAAAGCGAGCAATACAAAAAGCGCTTTTTTTCACCCGCAATGGTCAGCGTACCGGTTTGACCCTGCTCAATCACCCATTCGGCTTGTCGGCCATCCGCAAGGCGCAGGGTGCCGCTAGCGTAGCAAGGAAACCAATCAAGGGTGTGATGGCTATCCGACTCATCCTTAATCTGCCGCGCCTTGCTAAAATAACGCGCCACTTGTCGGGTGCTGAGGGTAAATTTGGCGCAGTCAAGCGTCGGCTCTGCGGTAGGCGACGAACGTGCGCCATTTTCGATCACTTCCATTGTGGTGATACGCGGCAACACAAACTGACAAAGCGCAGGTTGAAATTCAGTGGGCTGCGTACATGCTTTCTGCGCAAAACCTGTGCGCGGCATAAGCGCAAGCGTGCCGAAAAGCATTGCCAAGGCAGAAAAGCTGCCACGCGCTACCAGCGGGTGCCGAAAGACTTCAATAGTGTATAAATACTTCTTGCCATCCGCACTCATCTTGCCGAATTCCTTGCTTGAGCGGTGATACTGCCTTGATTTACACGGGGGGCTAAAAATCCAACTTACTCCCTTATAATCAGCATCATAGAAAATGTCCATCTTTATTATGGTGGTACTGAAAAATATCTTAGAGCGATGGCAGAAATTGCCCGTGATTTCCAAAAACATTACTAGTACACACAATGACAACTATTATCAAATGGCTAGAAGGTCAGCCACCGAAAGAAGATCTCTACCTTGTTGCAATAAAACTAGGAACAAATAGCGGATACTATGCGTTTTCTTATTGGAATGGTGACCAGTGGCGTCAAACTTATCCAGAAAATGTGATCGCTTTTTTCCCGGCAGGCGAATTAGTTCGGAAAATTAATGTTCAATGGCCAGAACCAGAAGTGCCAGAGGATTTTAACGACATTGATCAGCCTACACCGTGCATTGACGATTATGAAGAATATATTCCAGAAAAATCGTAGGCTGCGCCACTAACAGATGACGTAAGATCAGCCGCTTTGAGGGGCAATATGACGCATGGCGGATTTAACGGAAAAGATGCAGGCGGATGATTTTCCCAATAAAATTTAAGTTAATAAAAAGCGCTATTTTAGGCGACAAAATCGCCCGGCGTCCTGCCGGGAAACCCGTCACGCGTCCCGCGCGACAAACCCAAAGGCAAACGCTCCGCGTTTTGCCTACTGGTGCCTTGACCTAAGGGCAAAGCGAAACCCGAGGCCATCGTCCCGCCCGTCTGGCCGGTAGAGGCCACGGCAGGCGCAACGTGCGTCCAGCGCGCCGCTGCTCCAGCCGCCGCCGCGCACCGCGCGGCCGCTATCGTTGGTGAGATCAGGTTTTAGCGCCTGTTTTAAGCCAGGATTCATTTCCGATTGATCCGCGTAAACCCGAAAGCCATCAGCACACCATTCCCATACATTGCCGTGCATTTGGTACAAGCCCCAACCGTTTTGCGGCAACGCTTCAACAGCCACCGTTTTCGCCCGATATTCCCCTTTTTTGCCATTACGATAAGGATGTGTGCCATCATAATTGACTTGATCTGATTGAATATTTTCCCCAAACCAAAACGGCGTTGTTGTTCCTGCGCGACAAGCGTATTCCCATTCCGCTTCAGTTGGCAAGCTAACTTGGTAATTTTCAATGCCAGCAGCGCGTAAAATTGATGCTAACTTGCTTAAAAACTGTTGCACATCCAACCAACTGACCTGTTCAACCGGGTGCTGCGGCCCGCCGCCCGCGTTTTCATGAAACTTACTTGGGTTATTGCCCATTACCGCTTGCCATAAGGCTTGGGTACAAGCGGTTTCGGCCAGCCAATAGCCTTGGGAGATGGTGACTTGGTGTTGCGGACTTTCATTTTTTTCCAAAACAGTCGTTTGCTCAGCCGCATTCGACCCCATAGTAAATTGCCCCGGTTCAATATACCGCAAGCGCACTGGCTGCCCTGCCACCTGCCACACCGCATACAAGCCGTATTCATCCCGCCCACGCTCGGCCATGAAGGGCGGCACCACTTGCGCCACCGTCAGCGCCATGCTAGCGGTTTCAATGGTTAAAGTTTGCCCCGCCACCAACCGCCCCAACGGCACTTGCGCTTGATTACGGGTGCGGATAAGCTGCCGCCTGCCATTATCCAAGGTCAACCACGACAACACCAAGGGCATGCCGATGGGCGAGCATGGTTCTACCCGCTGGTCTTGTGTCAGCACCAGCGCAGCACCACGCTGGCGCAGAAAATAGCGGCTGGGCGGGTCAAGATCGGGCAGGCGCACGAATGCCGCGACACTTTCTGCCGCCAACGCACCCAAGGCGGTACTGGCCTCCCCGCGTGCTTGGCTGGCGCAATCGGCAATGGCCCACAAGGCGGCAAACGGTTGTTCAAAGCGGCGCAGCATGTTGGCGTCATGCGCATGGGCGGTGAAAATTTGTTCGGCAAAGGCGGCAAAACCGCTCTGGTTGCGGGTGGCCTGGTCGGCTGCCACCAGTTGTTGCAGCCAGACCGTGGCGGCCCACACTTCTGGCGCAAAGCGCGCTTCGGTGGCGGGGGCCACATGGGCGGCCCACGCCAAGGTTTCTTGCACGGCAATGGTTTGCCCGCGCACCGCATGCACTTGGCGCATGGTTTGCAATACCTGCTGCTGGATTTGCATCGGCAAGCGGGCAAATTTTTCCCGATACGGCGCTACCTTGTCGGCCTGCCATACCGCCACGTCGTAACCGGCATTGAGCACGGGGCTGGCCCACAACTGCGCTTCTAATTGCGGTTTGGTTGCCGTCTGCGGGTGCAGTTTGCGCACGGCGCGCACGAGTTCTGGCTCTATGCGGCAGGCGCAGGCTAGTAGGGTGAGCAGGATTTCACCCGCGTCGTGGTCATGGGTTTGGGTGTCCGGCGCATGCCACAGCACGCGTGCGCCCTTGCTGGCTAAAAATTGCGCCGCCTGCTGCCAGCGGCTGCTGTGGCGCTGGGTGCTTAACAGCAAGACGACGCTGCCCGACTCGGGCGCGAGCAGCGCGGGGGGGCGGGCGGGCGCGCTGGGGCGCTCGCCCGTGTGCGCACCTGTGTGCTCGTCCGCGTGCGCACCCGTGTGCGCGCCCGTCTGCTCACTTGTATGCCCACTCATGCGCCCATACAGCCACGCGCACGCGGGCTGCCACGGGTCGCCGGGTATGGTGTAGGTTGCCAGTGCATTCGGCCCCAGCCATTTCGCCAACACTTGAACCAATTGTTCCTGATCGTCCCAATATGGGCGCATCGCCAAGCTGCGATCCACCAGCACGCATACCCGTGCGGGCGGGTAAGCACATGTGCGCCGGGGCCAGCGCGTGAGGGCGCGCAGGCGCGCCAGTTGCGGCAGCACGCGGGCGACATCGAGCATGGTTGACGCCTGCTGCTGCAATAGCGCCGCTTGCATGCGGCTTGCCAGCCGATGGTTGCTGGCCAAGGGATGAAACGGCAGCGCACCCGTTGCCAGCGGCAAATAGTCGGCGGCGGTGAGCTGCGTTACACTTTGCGGCTGCTGGGTACGGGTAGGTTCCAGCAGGTGGAGGTGGGTGATGCCGAAAAAAGGTGCGCGCAACGGTGTGCGCGGTGGCGTTGGGGTTGCGGTTGAGGTTGGCATGGCCGTGCCGGGAATAAGCAGTTCCCCGCCGCTGGCGCGCGCGCTACTCATGACTTGTTCACCGACAAAATGCTGCGCTGCTTTAGCCTTAAAAAAACCCAAGCCCTGCACCAAGGCGGCATTATTATCCCGATTATTATCCCCAACAGCGGCCAGCACGCGCAGCAAATCTGCCCGCGCTAGCGCCGCGCCTTTGATTCTGCTCATGGCCGACTCATGGCGCTGGCTTATCAGTTGAACTGACAGTTGGCCGCGCAATCTGGCGCTCGCCTTGGGCGTTTTGCTGCAAACCCAGCGCAAAATTGGCCTCGCCATCGTCATCATTTGCGGTTTTTAGATACGCATATTGGTTCAAGCGATCTAGCCATTGCCATTGTTCTGCCGTGTCGGCGGGGGCAATGTCGTGCAAGGCATACAGCAGATCCAAATATTCGGCCAAGCCCGGCTGGTAGATTTGCGCCAGCCTGGCGCGCTCGCGGTCTTGCGCCAATTGGCTGGCGGCAGCTTCCAAGATGGTGAGGTCAATTTCCGCCTCGCCCCCTGCCCGCCCCGGCCCAAAATGCGCCAAGCCGTGCCGAATTAAAAAGCCACGGTAGCCTTCCGCAGGCTCGGGCGCGTGCGACAGCACCACGCAGCGGCGCACAAAGGCATCCGGCAGTTCGCGCTCTTGATTGGTGGTGATAATGATTAAGGGCCAAGCGGCATTGCTTTGCCCGTCCGCCCCGGCCACCCCAGCCACCCGTATGCCTAAGCCGGGCACATTGAAACAGCGCTCGCCCAGTACTTCTAGCAATCCATTGGGTACTTCGCTGGGGGCTTTGTCGATTTCGTCTATCAGCACGACATGGCCGGTTGGGGCGGCGGATAGGGCTGGTGGTTGGCTACCCGCTAGGCTGCCGTATTGATGCGCCAAACCCCAATTGAGCGCCAGCCACAGCGCTTGCGGCTGCCAGTAACTGGCGTCAGGCTTGCGCGTACCTGCTTGCGCGTCGGCTAGACGCGCCACGGCGTCAAACTGGTACAGCAAATCCGCCACTTCCGAGCGCGCATGCAGCGTGGCCGCATGCATGTGCCACCCTAGCGCGCTGGCGCAGGCGCGTGCGAGCTGCGATTTACCACTGCCGGGTTCGCCACAGACCAATAGTGGCCGTTGCGCAGCGAGGGCGAGGGTAACGGCGTTGACTTCGGTGGGCCGCCACAGGTGCCATGAAGCAGCTTGACCGGGGATGGGGTCGAGGCGGCGGGCTTGCTGGTCGGCTAGGGTTTGTAGGTGGGTGTAGATAGGTTTCATATCAACTCGTCAATTTATTCAAGCCACGTTGCAATGCCACGTCGTATCTCAGGGTCAGCGATGTGACGACAATTCTATGGTAGCAGGTAATCCACTGCATAGCCAATTGCCGCCAAACCTGTTTGACGACTGCTGCGCAGGCGCATCCATTTTGGACTACAATGTGGCACCCATGTCAAATTACAAAAGAAGCAATGCTTGATAGGCATCGACTTCAATAAGAAAGTGAAAGTGTCGGTGCGTTAAGTGGAATCGGCCGAAAGATCAAAGAAATAGTAGTATTTATATCACCACAAAATAGAATTTTTAGCAACACAAGGGATTGTATCAGCATGGCAACTACGAATATTAAAACTCTAGGAGCTGAAAAGAAGCTTGGACTCATTATTGAGCGAGCAGCCAAACTGCTTCCGGGAGATGTTGGCCGACAATTACTGGCTATTGTAACGCCAACAGCATTAGCAATATTAGCAACTACCGTGACCGTTTGGGCGGCAGCCCATTTTTTTGGCGTCGGCGAAATCGCAGATCTCATCTTGCTTATTACAGGTTATGTGGCATTAGGTGGCATCGCGTTTGAAGCGGCGGGACATATTGTGCATTTTGTCAAGCTGACCACGACCGCATCAACTGAGGCGGATCTTGACGCGGCGGCCAAACATTTGGCAACGGCAATTTCTTTGGTTGGCGTGCAGACGGTATTGGTAATATTATTTCGCAAACGTCCTGGTGATATGTTCAAACCGGTTCATGGCCGCAAAATCCCAAGTTTGCAGCAATGGGTTGCCCAACCACTGGCACGTAACGGTGGCCTAAGTTATAAGCCAAAACTTATGTTTACACGCAAAAAAGATACCGGAACAGGCGCGACAAATATAGTAGGGGATATCAGAATAGGCCGTTTTCCCGGCGAAGGCGGACGGCAAGAAATGATGGCAGCTATTTTTCATGAAAGAGTGCACCAATTTTTATCGCCCAAATTTTACTTATTAAGAAACATCCGAATCTATGCCAAACAATCCGGTTACCAGCGTTCCTTTCTTCTGCGCTATATTGAGGAGGCAATGGCTGAAACAATTGCCCGCCTACGGGCTTATGGCTGGTCGCGTGAAAGTGTGTTTCAGGGATTGATTTTTCCGCTTGGGCAACACTATACTATTACGATTACCAATCTGCGCTCCGAGGCAAGTGGTATTCTTTTAGGGCCAATTGTGGCAGGCGGCATGGTTTTTCAAGTATTCTATGGCGTATCAAAGGACTAACCATGTTTCGTCGTGCCTCAACATCTGTGCCTGTCCCCCAAATTAGCCAACGCGAGGCAATCGTCGCAGCAAAAAAACTCGCTCTTTTCAATAATCAATTTTGGGACGATGGCACAGTTACCGCACAGTTGCGGTCTAGGGGGTTGCCAACTTTGTGCTGGGAAGTGATGCCCGGCACCGAATTCAAAGAATGGGCAGCGCAAGAACTGGACGACTATCCGCCTTGTTTTCTGATCGATGCTGAGACTGGGAAGTTTGTGGGGTTATCGTATACGCGGCATATTGCGCTAGCTGAAGCTTTGGTGGGTAAAACTTTCAAGCTGCCGGAAACCTGACCACCGATAGGTTCATGATTCGACGTTAGCTTTACTATTCGGAAATATCTTCTGATGCAGGTCAACAATCATTTGGCGCAAATCTTGTTCAAATTCGCTGATAGTCGGTACCACTTCTTGGCTGCAACCATATTCTGCCGTTGGCGTGCCGAAATCTTCATACGCTTCACGCCGTATTGCCGGGTCACACAAGGGATTGGTTTTATCGTCATAACGAAACCCAAGTATTGGATCACCATCCAATTCCACCTTTAAGGCTGGCAGCATACGCTTAGTATGACCCTTGGTTGGATTAAGCACCATTTGCCCGCGATAGGCAGAATTAAGCGCAGAACGAACCGGGGCCATTTGATCGGCAGGCGCGGCCCCCTCGGGCCGTGCGCATACCGCAATGAAAGCCTGTGGCCGATTCGCCAAACTAGCGCTGAGCTGCCCTTTGAGCTTGAATGTGGCGACGCTCACCAAATAAGCTACCCATTCATCATTAAACTCCAAGCGGATACCCTGCGCCAATGTAGGCGGCACCTGCATAATGCTGGCCGCTTCTGCCGCCACCCAGCGTTCTATTGCAACGGCACACAAGGCTAATAATACTTCAGCGCTTTTAACGCTGGGCGTGATCGGTGGCGTGGCTTTTTTCGCCTTGCTCAACACCCACAACAGGCAACTCAACAGCCCATCGCCAGTGGGTGCAATGGTGGTGCAAAAGGCCAGCAAGCCAGTGGGCGTAGGCTGCCATGTCGGGAAACCAAATTCTTTTGTTGCGGCCTGAAAAAACTCAAGCCAACGCAGGGTTTGTAGATGTTGCCATGCGGTGGAATCTACCAATAACTTAAGCAAAGCGTGGTGACTTTTGGGCGCATCGCTGGCAAGCTGCGGGTCTGCCGCCGCCGTTGTGGTTGCGGCAGCAGCTTGATTTTTACTACGCGCTTTCGGTTTATAAGGAAACAGCGCCGCCCATGGATAAAGTTTACCTTCAAACACATTATTTTTACC
>JBKJLF010000241.1:0-3833 GCA_046597185.1 Burkholderiaceae bacterium
GATCTCATCAATTGAAAGGCTCTCATCGCCATAAAAAAACCTTCAATCAAGTCAACTGATTTCCTGACGGGATCGGAAAATACATAAAACCCCATTTCTCCACTTTGAAGAATTGGACTTTTCGCTTGCACACAATACTGCTTGGCAATATCTTCCAGCGCCCCGCTTAAAAGTGAATTGTCACTTAGCTGTGTGCAAAAACCGGAACAATTTCCCTCGCTGTCCATACTTGAAAATTTTCTATCTTCGATCTTAACATGGGCACGACACTCATTAGGACTCACGCCGTCGCAAACGAACGCTATGGTTGCGGCCAGGATTTCATCTTCCAGATTAGTCAACTTGCTTATGGTATAAAGCCGCTCCCCAGCATGAATACCCCACCGGTTACTACACCCCCAACCTGAATATTTACACCGTTCACGACAACAGGAAGTCTCTTGACGACTCCGTTTGGCAGACCTTTCGCCGCCGCCTCAGATGCGGTCTTCATTGCTTGAAGTGCCTTCCCGCGTGAACCACAGGCTTTGACTAAAGGCTCCAGTTTGTGCGCAGCATTGCCAAAGATATAATTAATCTTGTTGGCATTAGCAATAGCCTGTGCAATTACTGGGCCAGATTCCAGTCCTGCTGCATCAGCCAATACGCCCACCTTCGCTACGTTACCTTCGATTATCGCAACCTCCAATTTCACAACATGGCTTGGCCGAAAGGGATTGATCCCCATCGGATCAACCCAGAAAACCGGATTCCACTCAACGTATGCATAGGTATTAAGCTTACCTTGTAGCCCAACCGGATCAGACTGAAGATACCGCCCCACCCCCCGCATCATAAGTCCGATGCCAATTATTCCAAAGCCCGGTTTCAGCATCATAATACTGCCTGGGAACACCAATATTCAAGGGCCAACTGTCTCGCCACCACACGCCGATCAAACGCTATGCCACACCACGCTACCACCGGCATTACTCAATAAGCTGGGCATTATGCCTGAGTTAGGCTTGCCAGAACATACACCAATTACAGCGATATGCAGGCCTACTTAGGGGCTAATTGGCAGGCATTTTTTTTCCATACGCCTCCAACTTTATCATGAAACTAATTGAGCCCACTGTAATATATCCGAAAAATAGCATCCCACATAACAACAAAGAAAAAACAATGAATTTCTTATATCGACTTAAAATTCGTACTTTCCTTACAAAATGCGTTTTGGTTGAATTCGAAAAAATTATCAGGCCCAATACAATACCAAAAATTAAGAAGCAAAAAAAGTACAGTAAAATAAACCAATATTTAGCAAACAAATCCATCATTATTTCCCCTTGTTTTCCTCATCGCACTTTTTACGCCACTTTTCTATTTGCTCATTGATAATCTTCTTTCCTTTTGCAAGTTCGCGACGATTTCTGGCTGTGCGCGTTGGTGTACGTGGATCAGTTTAAAAAATACCCCCTCTCAAATAATACCATGCAGAAAAAAACCATCCAATAGATGAAATACAAACATAGGCAGCGCCTATTTTTGCCAATCCCACATTTTTTCTCCTAAGATAAGAAAAAAATGCAATTACAATAACTCAGTCACAGAAAATAACTAAATAGCCAACAAGAAAGTTATCCGCAATCCTCCTAACACAATAAACCAGCGAATTAGGGAATGCAAAATGTAGCACGTCAGTCACCCAGAGGAGTGGCTGGTAGAATCCGCGAGGAAAATTTGACACATTCCGAAAAAGAAACGCTGAAACCATGGCAAGTGATGTAGCGATCAACGCACCTGTTAATATGGCACTTTTTTTCATTATTTAACCTTTACTTGACTATGCATTTCTTTTTATCAATTGCTTTATCAAATTCAGTTTTTAGCTTATTTACCAATGGATCACCTGGAATCGCTTTTTTTATTCGCTCAAATATTGAAATAAGGATATCTTGCTGTCGTTTATTTAAGGCAAGTGGCGAAGTTCTAGGTGTCCCTGCAAAGTTCAGCGCTTCAGGAAGCGTAATTTCGCGACCTATTTTTTCTGCCAAGTAATTCACTTCACCTGGACTGAATGCATTTTCGGAAACCAACTGAATTATCGTTATAGAATCCGATCTCGCCTGCCCACCAATCATGAAACTGGGAAGCAATCCATTTTCATCCGAAAATGAAATTGGATTCGATAGCGAGTAATTATACGTATTCACCCCGCCTAGAAGCCCAGCCGGATCAGCCTGAAAATACCGCCCCACCCCCGCATCATAAGTCCGATGCCAATTATTCCAAAGCCCGGTCTCAGCATCATAATACTGCCCAGGCAAGCCAATATGCAAGCCACCAACGGTGTCACTAACCACGCGCCGATCAAACGCCGCGTTCTCGGCGCGCCACACCACGCTACAAGCCGGTTTATTATTGGTCTGGCTTAGCATCTGCCCAAAACCATACATCAAATTGCCGGAGCGCGGCTTGATCCAGTGGTCACTTTACCCAACCCATAAAGCTCTGGTTTACCGCAACATATCCGTATGTATTCATCAATCAACGTCGTATATTTTGAATGAATGATTCGGCTTTGTTATCTCATCGATTGAAAGTCTCTCATCTCCATAAAAAAAGCCTTCAATCAAGTCAACTGATTTTCTAACGGGATCGCAAAATACATAAAACCCCATTTCTCCACTTTGAAGAATTGGACTTTTCGCCTGTACACAATACTGCTTAGCCATATCCCCCACCACCCCGCTTAAAAGCGAATTGGCACTTAGCTGTGTGTAAAAACCTGAACAATTTCCCTCGTTGTCCAAACTGGAAAATTTTCTATCTTCGATCTTAACATGGGCACAGCACTCATTAGGACTTACGCCATCGCAAAGGAACGCTATGGTTGTGGCCAGGATTTCATATTCCAGATTAGTCAACTTGCTCATGGTATAAAGCCGCTTCCCAACATGAATACCCCACCGGTGACTACTCCCCCAACCTGAATATTTACACCGTTCACGACAACAGGAAGTCTCTTGACGACTCCGTTTGGCAAACCTTTCGCCGCAGCCTCAGATGCGGTCTTCATTGCTTGAAGTGCTTTCCCGCGCGAACCACAGGCTTGGATTAAAGGCTCCAGTTTGTGCGCAGCATTACCAAAAATATGATTAATCTTATTGGCATTAGCAATAGCCTGTGCCATTGCTGGGCCAGATTCCAGTCCTGCTGCGTCAGCCAATACCCCCACCTCCGCTACGTTACCTTCGATTATCGCAGCCTCCAATTTCACAACAGGGCTTGGCCGGAAGGGATTGAGCCCCATCGGATCAACCCAGGAAACCGGATTCCCCTCAACATATGCATAGGTATTAAGCCCACCTTGCAGCTCAGCCGGATCAGACTGAAGATACCGCCCCAACCCCGCATCATAAGTCCGATGCCAATTATTCCAAAGCCCGGTCTCAGCATCATAATACTGCCCGGGAAAGCCAATATTCAATCCGCCAACGGCATCAAGCACCACGCGCCGATCAAACGTCGCGTTCTCGGCGCGCCACACCACGCTACCACTGGCATTGCTCAACACTTCTGGTCGCCCAAGCTGGTCATTATGGCTGGCATAAAACTGCCCGCCGCGCGCCATGCCCAATAATTCGCCCTCACTCCAGACATAACTGGTCGATTGCGCGCCAATTTCTGCCAGCAACTGGCCGTCTTGTGAATAAATAAATGCTGTGCCCACACCGCCCGCGATTTTTACCACACGCTGGCCAAATGGATTGATGCGGTAGTCGCCCACCTGTGCGCCATTGTTGGTGGCCCCGGTCAGGCGGTTGAACGCATCATACGTATAGCCACGG
>JBKJLF010000479.1:0-3085 GCA_046597185.1 Burkholderiaceae bacterium
TTTGTGACCGCCTATATTCCCAACCCGATGCTGGAAGCGCGCACCCTGATGTTGGCTTTGGCCGAAGAATTGCAAATCGTGCTCGATAAAGATGTCGATCAACACCATTTGCTGAAATCAATTTATTTGCGCTTGCTTGATTTGGCGCGTTCGGGCCACCGCGTATTGCTTTGCCTGGATGAAGCCCAGGCCATCCCGCTGGAAAGCCTGGAAGCCTTGCGTCTGCTCACCAATCTCGAAACCGAAAAACGCAAGCTATTGCAAATTGTCTTGTTCGGCCAACCGGAACTGGATCGCAAATTGCAAGATCCATCGATTCGGCAATTGAATCAACGCATTACCTTTCATTATCACCTGGGTGCCATGCAGCATGATGATTTGGAATACTACCTGGCCCACCGTTTGCGCGTGGCCGGTTTTACGGGCAGCCGCTTGTTTAGTCGTGCTGCCATTAAAAAACTGTATGTGGTCAGTCGTGGCATTCCACGACTGGTGAATATTTTGGCGCATAAGGCCTTGATGGTGGCGTATGGGCGTGGCTTGCAACAGGTTGAAAAGCAACATGTGATTGCCGCCGCCAACGATACGCTCCCCGCCTGGGGCTGGCGTGACTGGCGCAATTGGCGCAGCAATTTGAGCGGTTGGTGGCGTGCTGGCGGAGTGGCGCGATGAGTGTGATCAATCAAATGTTGAATGACCTGGATGCGCGCAGCAAACAGGGGCAAGCGGTGGCCGCCATGCCGCGTGCAGTGCAAGCCGTGCACGAATCCAAAGAAACCAGCGGCTTTTCAGGCGGGTGGCGTTGGATGATAGGTTTGGTCGTGCTTTTATTGCTGTTGGTATTGTGGTTTGCCTGGACGCGCCCGCGTGCCAAAATGGAATGGCATGCTTCGTCACTGGCGACGGCGACCCAAACCGCACCCATTGTTGCACCATCGGCCCCCGCCCAGGTGCCTGCCGCGAGCGCGCTTGCATCGCCATCTGCACAGGCAGCAACGCCGGCACCCGCACCTGTATCAACCCCAACGCCAACGCCTGCCACGCCCACACCCGCA
This sequence comes from Burkholderiaceae bacterium, assembly GCA_046597185.1. Taxonomy (GTDB): domain Bacteria; phylum Pseudomonadota; class Gammaproteobacteria; order Burkholderiales; family Burkholderiaceae_D; genus CAMBDR01. Next base: position 1,056 of record JBKJLF010000479.1, read on the forward strand.
CCTGTGGCAACGCCTGCGCCCACTGCTGTGGCGGCGTCAGCGCCTGTGCCGCCAGCCAGTTTAGGCAGCTTGAAGCTACGTTTAATTCCCGAATTAAAGCTACTCACTACCAAAGTAAGTGCGAAAGCCAGTGAACAAGCCAGTGCGCAAGTTGATGCGCCAGAATCAACTCCAGCGCCAGCCAATAAGGCGGCAGTTGCAAGTCGGCCAAGTCAAACGGAGGTGAGTAAGCCAGAGACGCCCAAGGGCGTTGCGCAGACGTACAGCGACAATCTCCCGGTGAAGCAAATCAAGGCGCTCAGTTCGCAACAAAGGGCGGAAAGCGAATTTCGTCACGCCCTGCAAGCCAAGGCGCAAGGGCACCAGGCCGAAGCGTTGCAGGCGCTGGAGCAAGCTTTGCAATGGGATCGGCAACATACGGCTGCACGCCAAACCCTGGTGGCATGGTTGCTGGAATCCGGCCAACCCGCAGAAGCCATACGGCATTTAAAAGAGGGTTTGGCGCATGATCCGGGGCAAGCCGGTTTGGCGATGATTTTAGCGCGGCTGCAAGTGGATCAGGGCCAGGTCTCGGCTGCCCTGGCTACCTTGCAACGCAGTTTGCCCTACACGCTGGAAGGGGCGGAATATCATGCGTTTTTGGCAGCATTGTTGCAACGTCAGCAAAATCACAAAGAAACCATTGAACACTACCAAATCGCGCTACGCTTAAAGCCCGAGAATGCGCTGTGGTGGATGGGCTTGGGGATCTCTTTACAAGCAGACCGACAAAATGCTGCTGCGCGTGATGCGTTTCAACGGGCTAAAAGCAACCCCGCCTTAACGCCCGGATTTACACCGGATTTGCAATCGTTTGTTGAGCAGCGCTTGAGTCAAATACCCTGAGATCAATTTCCCTGAGATCAATGACCCTGAGATCAATGACCCTCAGATCAAGGCCTCATAAACTGGCTTGCTGGCCCCAGATTTGTTTCATACTAAAGCGAATCGCGGCATCATCTTCATGCAAGGCTTCGCGGATTTGAAACAGGGGCCCGTCGGCCTCCCGCACCACCGGAAATGGTAGCAGAGGCACCCCGCGTGGCGAGACCAAAGCATGTACCACGGTCAGTTGTTCACCGTTGGGGCGTTTGCTGACCACGCCAATTTCGTTATTTTTTAAACGCACAAAGGTGCCCGGCGGGTAGGGGCCAAGTTGTTGGATGAAGGGGCCAATCAATTTCGAATCAAGGTTGCCGGGTTTGCTGATAAATAATTCTTGCAGCGCCAAATTGGGCAGCATGGATTTACGATAATTACGTGCCGAAATCAAGGCGCAATAGCGGTCAGCCTGGGCAATAATCTTGGCATTTTCGGGAATTTCATCGCCGTTTTTGCCCGATGGGTAACCCGAACCATCATCACACTCGTGATGCGCCAAGACATAGGAAACCCATTCATTATCATCAATGCCAGCATGTTTTAAGAGTGCTGCGCTTTCTTCGGGATGGTGCAATACCACTTGTTGTTCTTCGGGCGACAGAATATGGCGGCTGCTATTGATTTGCTCTTGCTGACGCAGCATGCCAATATTCATGGTCAGCGAGGCGGCCGCGATAAGTTGTTGTTCATCCGGCGTTTTACCCATGGCGCTGGCCACCAGGTGCGCAACAATCGCGGTTTCAATGCAATGGCGGATGGCATAACTGCCCGCAATTTGATTCAATAAAATGCATGCCAGTGCGATTTCCGGATTCAAATTGACTGCCTGAATCAGTTGTTGGGCAACATGGATTAATTCGCTGCGGGGATTTGGGTTGGCCGCCAGATTGACTAATAAACGCTCCAGCTTGGTATCAATGCTATTGAGGCTGCGTAACACCGAACCCTCGGCAATGGCTGGTTGTTCGGTGTACAGACCTGCCAGCAACAAGTCTTGCAGTCGAGTTTCATCAGATAAGATTTGGTCGCGATGCAGCACAATTTGGCCGCTCGCGTCGAGCAAATCCCAATTCAGCACCTGGCCGATTTGAAGTTCCGACATTATAATG
>JBKJLF010000486.1:0-5053 GCA_046597185.1 Burkholderiaceae bacterium
CGAGTAGTGGGCGCTACTTAACGCCTGATCCGCTGGGCTTGCAGGGCGGGCTGAATCCGTATGCGTATGTAGCTAATCCGTTGGCGGGGGTTGATCCGTTGGGGTTGATGGCGTGCGAGCAAACTGAACTTGCGCGTATTCGGCAGGAAGGTCATGCAATTGAAAGGCATGGCGGCAGCGTAACAGATCAACAATTGGTGACGCGTTCAACAACTGGAGTAGCACCTGATGGCACATATGTCACCAAGAATGGCCAAGTGGTCATACCTAAGGCTTCAACGGCATTTAATTCGGACTCATTATTAGTTCAGTCGGATTTGTATATTAGGCAAAACTACCTTGATCAGGCAGTTGCATTAAGTCCAGCAGGAAGTCAACGTGTTGCTATCCAAGCGGAAATGAATACTGTGGTTGGGCGTGGATTTGATGCTGTGCAATCGCAAGTGGGTGGAGTTGGCCCACTTCGATTCAATAACAATTTAACGGGTGTTTCTGGGGTATACGAACTTGATTCGGCTCTAGGGACTTGGAAAACTGTAACACTTTACCCAATTAAGTAATGGATAATTATATAAACCATGTTTTAGCTTGCTATTTTAGTGATGATAGTGAACTTTCAGAGGACGATGCAATCGCAACCTTAAAAAGGGATATGATCAATAGTTCCGAACTTAGAAATAACCTGTGGGATGAATTGCAAAAAGCATTTGCGGACGTTCATTATCCGTGGCAGAAATTATTCATCGATTATGATGTTTTTCATTTTGAAAATAACGATGATGCAAGTTTGTATGCAAGGAATATTTTCATGAAAAAATTATTTTATAGTTAACAAATTAAAGCATATGAGCCGAATTTGATTGTGACCTTGACGACCACGCCCGAGGATGCGCGCGGGCATGAGGCGGTGTGGTTGGAGGTGATAAGAAATATCAAAATGCACAACCCAGTGGTTGGCGTCAATCCGGCCAAGGTGTACTAATGGGTGCTGTGGCAGCCGCACGGCTGGGTGATGAAGTTGCGCATGGGTTTGGTATGTTGGCGATGGTGGCGGGCGCGGTAGTGGGTGCGGTGGTGGGTGTGGCGATTGTAGGCGCAACCGTTGCCACTGGCGGTGTTGCGGTTGCGATTATTGCTGGCTCAGTGGCGGCGGGTGGCATGAGCTTGGGGCAACTGGTAAAAGGGTTGACTAAAAAGTTTAACCTGCCAGAACCTGCCTCGGGCGTATTGCTGATGGGCAGCCGCAATGTGCGCTTCAATAGCCGCGCAGCCATGCGGGCCAACCTTGATATTGCGGCTTGCTCTGGCCTGCCGTTCAACCGCCCTGGCCAACCTGCGGTGCCGATTGCGCAAGGCAGTGGCACGGTGCGCATCAACGGCATGCCTGCGGCACGGTTGAACGATAAACTGATGTGTGGCGCACATATCAAAAGCGGCAGCCCGAACATTTTCATTGGCGGCCCGACAACGCAGGTGCGAAACATTTATGATACCGAGGAATGGGCAGAATACTCGCTGGCCGCGTTGGGCATTTTTGCTATCGGTGCAGGTGGTGGGGCTGCGTTTGCTGCGGGGGGCTTGGCCGGATTAGCGATGTTTGCTGGCGTGACTGGTGGCGTGATGGTGGGTTTTGAAGGCATTGGCAGGCTGGGGGATTGCTGGGGGCCGGGTGGGCGTGATATCTTGCAAGGTGCGGCGGGATTGCTGTTGTTGGGATTGGGGCCAAAATTAAGCCGTGGCAAAAATACGCCGGGACGAAATCAAGCGTTACTCACCGAAGCTGACCCACCACGCGCAGTAATTGGCCCGGCAGCGCAAAGCCACCCTGAAGAAATTGCGGCGATGCGCAACGCCTTGGAAAATATGGGTGTGGAAATAGTTGATCGTAACGGCGCAATGGCCTATTCACCTGGGTTGCGAAGCGGCGAGCCGGGACAAATGTTCATCGACCCGGAAGCATCGTATAGTGCGTGGCTACATGAATTTCAACATGTCACGGATGACAAGGCACAAGGCTGGGGCGGTATGCGTGTTTTGTTCGATAATGATTTGCGCTGGCAATTTGAACAAAATGCATATGGGAAGGAGATTGAGTTAATGAAGGCACTTGGATATGATGATCTCGCCCAAAAACTTGAATTAAATATGGAAATTGAACGGTTAAAAATTTTTGGAGATGGCGGCGAGTAATTGCGGCCAAGTAAATATGAAACAATCCGATTTTATGGCAATGGACGATATTGCACTTATCGCTGCGGCGAATAACAATAAACTTGGCCTGGCAAGGGCATTTGCAATTGAAGCGTTGGCTGCGCGTGCGCTGGAAAAAAGTGAATTGCTTGACGTTGTTTGCGCCGCGATCTCTGGCGACAGGACGATTGGATTTCATGTGGGCATGCCTGTCGGCTGGTTGGGTGCAGACAAAATATTTTCATCAGGGCAAGAACTTGCGATTCGCAAGCTCTTAACGGAAATGAATAATTGGCAAGCCAATGAACAGGAAGATTTGGTTCGCCATTGGGCGGGAAAAGGAAAACTGAACGCACTGACTGCCGACCTGATGCGTGACCATGGCTGGCAACCTCGTTACGAGTTACGAGGCATTTAAAACCAATCTAATCATCCAGCACCTTGTTGGCCGCTTCCTCCGGACTCATGCCATCGTAAAAGTAATCGGTCAGCATCTCAAGCTCGTCTTCAATAAACTCCCGCGCCTGGGCTTGCGTCGGGCAACCTGACCGCCAGCCAACGCGGTGCCGCCCGCACGAGGTATGAACATGACGGACAGGGCAATGTAGTTTGCCTGACCAACCCGGCAGGCGACAAGGCGCATTTCGAGCACAACAGCCTGGGCTTGGTCACTTTGGCCGCCGACTTCCTCGGCCACGCCACGCGCTACCGGCGTGATTGCTTCGGGCGCGTGGTGGCGCGCACGGATGCGCAAGGGCATATCAACCAATACCGCTACAACATTGAGCCAGAACGGCCACACCATTCGCAACAGCTACAACCTGCTTGGCCAACGCATGCGGCGCGAGAGCGCAGGCGGCCACGCGAGCGTGTGGGAGTTTGACGCCAACGGTTTGCCACTGGGGCTGGATCTGCCCGATGCCCAATCTTTCGACTTCAGCCGCGACAGCCTGGGCAATGAAACCACGCGCCATTTGCCGGGCGAGGTGCGGATTGATCAGGAATTTGACAGTCTTGAATGGAATAGCGCCAACCGCCTGACGCAAGTAACCACGCCCGATGGCGATGTCTGGGCCTATCGTTATGATGCACTGGGGCGCAGACTGAGCAAGAAACAAGTCCCCATCGACCCCAAACAAAGCCGCACCGAGATCGATTATTTGTGGGACGGCCACACCTTGGCCCAAGAGCGCAAGGTGTGCAAAAAGCCCGGCAAGGGTGGCGGCGGATTCGAGATCATCGACAGCAATACCAGCACCTGGGACTATGAACCAGACAGTTTCAGGCCGCTGGCAAAAACAGAAACCCGCCAACACAAGGGCCAAACAACTGGGGGTTAAACCGCTTCAACCAGATAGGCCAAGTTTTGCTGATATTGCAAATGCTGAGGAGTTAAAATGGGCTGTCACGGAAGGTGGTGAGTTACGTGTTATTCCTCATTCGGTCGATGGGATAGAAATTTCCCATGCGGTACTGCCAGCCTGATCGATGTACGTTTGATTGCTGCTGGTCTTTGATCCGTGGTGGCCGAGATGTAAAACATCAATTCCCCCTGTTGCCGTTTGTAGTTCGGGCAATGGCGACAATTGCAGGGCTGTGATGACGGGTGTTTCGAAATCACTTTGTCCGCTGTTTTTGGTCCCGCCCAAATCACCACTAACCAGATAATCAAAAGTTTTGTATTTGACCAGCAACACAATGGATTCATCATTAATATGAGTGCATTTGGAAAACGAATAGGCTGGCTTGGCTTCGCGCAGTTTGCCAATAACGGCATCCTGATGCATCACCTTGCAATTGGCCGCGACGACCGTTGCCGTCACGCCGTCGCCAAGGTCGATTATTAGGCCAAGCGGGGCCCCAATTGGCGGCGGGGGGCGTTGCCACGCTTGGATTCTTGTAATAAGCGAACCACTTTTGCATGAATTTCTTTTTCAGATTCTTCGCTGAGCCTGAATAATACGAATTTTTCGGATGCAAGGCAAAAGCGACAGTCACCGCATTCCCGGCGTGGTCCGCATGATTATGGCTGATCATGAAATAATCAAGCTGGTTGACGTTATAGGAGATCAGGTAATCAACAACTACTTTATCTTTGATGATGTTCCTGAGTCCAGTAAAAGCTTGGTGCCGTTTGGCCCCTCAATCAAAACAGATTGCCCCCAGCCCACATTGATCGCGTGAATTTTTAGGTCGGCCGCTACGGCCGGATCGGCGGACCTGGAGTGGGTTTAATACCATAAATTCCAATAATTCTTTACAGGATTGCCGCAAGCGTGGTAGGCTCATACCTCCCTGATTGCTGATATTGGAGACTTCCATGATTCGTCAAATAATGGCTTGGCTGCACCAAACCGCCGTGGCCGCCAGCGCGGTATTACTGTTGCAGGGCATAGCGCTGGCCGCTGGCAATAACTATACCTACCAGTTGAACAGTGTTCAATTGTCCCATATTTTCCCGAATGCCGCCGACCCCAGCCTGCCGGCCTACTACGGTGCGCAGAAAGGTTTTCCGCAAACGCTGGCCGCTTCGATTCAACTCTATACGGAACAGTCGCTGAAAAACGACAAGATCGTGTTTGACAAGGTCAGCGTGGCGGTCAATGGCACCACAGCCAAAGTCAGCATTTCCGGGGCTGATCCGCGCGCCGGGGGCTATGGCGCGCAAATGAATCAATTCGTCAGCGCCGCCACGATCGGCTGGACCGATGTCCTGGCATGTCAAAACGCAGGCTCCGGCGCGCCGCCTGAAGACAAGGCTTGCTGGAGTGATGGCGTGGGCAATAAGGCGTGGGCTTATTACCCGCCGGTCGGACTGCCCACCGTCAGTCAAGTGGCCGTCAGTTTTCTCGATTATCCGCCC
>JBKJLF010000802.1:0-2757 GCA_046597185.1 Burkholderiaceae bacterium
CCACGGTGGCCATGCCACCGGTAAAGTGTTCAAGCCCACAGGCCAATTGCAACATCAGGTGCGAAGCGGGGCGCAGCGCGATCCAGGCGTAAGTCAATAAGGACAGCGCATTCAACACCAAAAACAAGCGCAAGGCCAGGCGATGACCGAGTCGATTGATGATCAAGCCGCCCACCAGCGAGCCGAGCAAACCGGTCGCGAAGCCCACGGTGCCAATCAACCAGGCCAATTCTTCGAGCTTACGGCCTTGGTCTACCAGCATTGGGCGTAGCATCGGCACGGCCAGCGCGTCACCCAGTTTGTACAGACAAAGCGCCGCAATCCAGATCCGGTTATGTCGATTCAAAATCAGCCAAAACGCCTGTTTGCCGGCAAACTGTTCATTCGGTGCAGGTTTCAGCGCAGGTAGTTCGGGTTTGATAAACACGATGGGCAAGGTGGCAAGAAAAAGTAGCAGTGCCAAAATCAATATCGAACTTTGCCAGCCCAACACACTAAACCAGGCCAGTAAAAGCCCGCCGCTTAAAATCATTCCCACGCGGTAGCCTGCTACTTGTATGCCATTGCCGATGCCGCGCTCGGATTCGCTCAATTGCAACACGGCAATGGCGTCGGTAGCGATATCTTGCGTGGCGGCGGTTAAATTCAACATAAAAAAGCCAAAATACAACAGCCATAATTTTTCATGCACCAGTTGCGTCAGGCTAAAACTGGAGAGTAGCAGACAAGTGAGAATCGACACCAGATTGGTGATGATGATCCAGCGCCGATGTTGGCGTTGCTTATCCACCAGCGGCGCATACAACCATTTCAACGCCCACGGCATCGCCAACAGACTGGCCAGACCGATGGTTTCCAGACTAATCCCTTGCTCACGCATCAGCGAAGGCAAGGCTTGCGTGAAAAAGCCATAGGGCAAGCCCTGGGCGATATACAGACTGGTGAGCAAGCCGAATTTTTTAAGTTGAGATGAGGTCATGACGGCGTTCACACCTTCTTTTGCGCGGTTGGAAAAAACGAATCGACGGACACAATGCGATGCCATTGTACGCGCGACTTTTACGACATTTATGCAAAAGCAGGCTTGATTTTCTAAAAATTTACTATATCACTCATTTTCAGTACATCATTCTTCCAAACAATAAAGGGCGAGCTAATACTGCCATCGGCGCGGTTGCCCTTCTGAAAAATACGGCGGGACAGGAAAACGTCGCAGTAGGATCTGGTTCACTTTACAATAACACCAGCGGAAATAAAAATGTGGCACTTGGTAACTTGGCGATGCCTTTCAACACTATTGGGACTAATAATATTGCGATTGGCTTGGGGCTTTATCGAAATACGACAGGATCTTTTAACGTCGCGATTGGTGATTATGCCAGTGCTGCAAATATCACAGGCTCGCGTAATGTTGCGGTAGGTTATTCCACTTTTAGCGGTGGCCCTAATAACATAACAGCTTCCACCTCAATAGGTGACACCTCGCAAATCGGAGGCAATCGCGCAACCGCGATAGGTGCAGATACCTTGGCCGATGGTGACAACTCTACTGCAATAGGGTATGGCGCACAAGCAGTCCAGCCAAATTTGATCCGGCTTGGCAATACCGCCGTCACTGTAATCCAAGGCCAAGTCCGCTTCACCGCAGCCTCCGACTCCCGCCTGAAAGAAGACATCCTCGGCCTGCGCTACACCGACTTCATCGCCCCGCTGGTGAAAACGGTACAGGAACAGCAAACCACCATTACCGATCTGGAACAAAAGAATCGGCAAATGGAGCAGAAAAACCTGGCGCTGGAAGCCAAAAACCGGGAACTGCAACAGGCAATGGAAAGCGAAAATGGCAAACTCAAAGCACAAATGTCGAACCTGAAAGCCGGGTTTGACAATTTAATGCAGAAAGTGGGGGATATGATCAAACGCAAAAAAGCCGCAAAACCAGCCGCCAAATAAGCACAGGTATCCGGGGCATGGGCAAACCGCCCTGCCCCGCCCTTTTCCAATCACAACCGCATTTTCATGGCCCCACCCAAGGGGCCATTTTTATGCCGTTTTCAACCGTGCAAAAATATCCCCAAACACCGCCACCCGCGCAATATCATGGCACAGCGTATATTGCATCACTCCCGCACTCACCCATTTTTCAAACTGAATCCCGGTTTCCCCCGCCGCTTCCACCTGATAATTAAATTCATAATCGCCCAGCGTCTCAATTTGGGCAATGCAGGCCACCGCGATATCGATCAAATTGCGCTGCGAATTAAATTCAAACGACAGCAGCGCAATCGGCTGCGACAGCCCGCGCAACACTTCCAGATCAAAGCCTTCCACATCGATCTTGATATAGTCCGGCACGCCAAATTCGGCAATTAAATGATCCAGCGTCGTCACCGCCACATCATGAATTTGGCTATTGTCCCATTGCTGCCCATTGGCCCGGCTCACTTCCACAAACAAGGGCGACAGGGTAGACATGCTTTTGCCCGCATCCGAAGCCGGATACAACTTGGCCACGCCCGGCGCGGCCCCCACCGCCAGTGCCTTGACAAACAGCGTGCGATTTTGAATTTCACGCGGAAAAGCGCCCGCAATAAAATTCGCCAATTCCTGCTGCGGCTCCAGCGCCACCACCCGGCGCGCGCCCAGGGCCAAAAACGCGGCGCTATATTCGCCGTTATTGGCCCCAATATCCATACAAAATGCCTGCTCGGGCAATAAGTCTGAAAAAAACATTTGCCGATGCTTGATACGCCACGA
>JBKJLF010000903.1:0-18066 GCA_046597185.1 Burkholderiaceae bacterium
AGCTACAATTGTGCAGTTACCGCCACAGGCGGGGCGCTATGTTGGGGTTATAACGCCGATGGCCAACTAGGTAATAGCAACCTAACCAACAGCAGCACGCCTGTTGCTGTAACGGGCTTAAGCAGTGGCGTAATACAACTCGCCATCGCGTATTCGCACACCTGCGCACTGCTTGCTGGCGGCGGCGTGAGCTGTTGGGGCTTGAATACCAATGGGCAACTGGGCAATGGCAGCGTCGCCAATAGCCCGGCACCAGTAACGGTATCAGGCTTGGCCGGTGCGGTGGCTATTGCAACAGGTTATGATCAGAGTTGCGCGGTTATGTCCACTGGCGGGGTTAAATGCTGGGGTGCCAATGCCCAAGGGCAACTTGGTGACGGCACAAGCACGCAACGCACTACGCCCGTTGATGTGCTTGGGCTAAGTGGCGTCGTCGGAATTGCCTTGGGGGGATATTATAGTTGCGCGCTCATCAATACTGGGCAAATCAAGTGCTGGGGCTATAACGCGTATGGGCAACTAGGTAATGGCACTACTACTCGCAGTTTGACGCGGGTTGATGTAGTCGGCGTCACCGACGCCAAAAGCATTACCGCAGGGCTTTTCCACACTTGCGCCAAAACAAGCGGCGGCGTAGCAAAATGTTGGGGATACAATGCTTACGGGCAAATAGGCAATGGCAGCACCGCCACCGTTTTAGCCCCTGTATTAGTCACTGGCTTGAGTTCGGGTGTGTTGCAATTGACAACATCGGGCTATAGCAACAGCACCTGCGCATTATTGATCGGCGGCATTGCAAAATGTTGGGGCTACAATCTTTATGGCCAACTTGGGAGCGGCGATACCGTCAATAAACTCACCCCCACCGCAGTAACAGGCTTGGCTGGCCCAGTCAGCTCGATCGCTATTGGCAATTCGGCCGCATGCGCGCGCGTGCAAGGTGGTGTGCAATGCTGGGGCGCAAATAACTCTGGGCAACAAGGCGCGGGCAACACAGTGGCCGTACCCTTCCCACAAAACGCCGTCGGCCTGTTTGGTGCGCCACCACCACAACTGCCAATGCCACTCAGCCCCATTACATCAAACACGCCCGTCTATACTTGGAAAGCCATCCCCGGCGCAAGCTCCTACCGCCTACGCATCAATGGCGTAACGACCGCATACACCGCCGCCGCCGCCAACTGCCCAGACGGCGTCGGCTTATGCACTCGTACCAGCGTTGTGCTAACGCCCGGAGCCTATTCATGGCAGGTACAAGGTTTTAACGATTATGGCGCTGGCGCATGGAGCGCGCTGATTCCATTCTCGCTATAACGGCAAGGTAACACGGCACTAAGTTGGCGCTAGTCTGCGCCAACTCCCCGTACCCAAAATAGCATACCAATCCAATCTTTCCCCGCAAAAGCCCAAAAATAGCGTATGGTTACAAGCAATTTCACTAAAGAAAGCCGCCACCATGCCCGCCATTGTCAGCGTGGGCGACGCGGGCGACGCGATAGCGACGACGACGCCATCCATAATAGGTATTTGCCATGCAAAAAAGATGTCTCCCCTTGTACTTCATCCTGCTAACCAGCTTTTCGGGTGCAGCACTGGCTGGCGACGCCGCGCCGCCCACGGCCACACCACTTGACAAGGAAATCGGCAATGCGATCAAACTTGGCCGCTACGCCGATGCGATTCAACTGATCCGAAGCAGCACTTACCCTTGCGCCGTAAAAGCATTTTCGATGGGTGACTTGGTGCTGCAAGGCTGGGCTGATTCACAAGCCCAGCAACGCCCGCTGGAACCGTTGGAAACGGGCATTAATTTACTGGAAGAATCGGCCCTAGCCGGACGGGCGCAGGCCATCTCCAGCTTAGCGGGGCTGTTTTATACCGGCCTGCGTGATGAGGCGGGCGGGCGCGAGTTGGTAGCGCAAAATGCCGCATTGCAATCCTGCTGGGAAACCACAAAAACCAACCCTGCCCAAGCGAAAACCTGTGTCGTCCTGCGCGCTAGCGGCAAAATAAACCCATGACAGCCACCATTAATGCAACCCGTCTATAGCGGTTTAGCCGTGGATTGAACCATTATGGTACGCGCCAACGCCCCGTACCCCAAATAGCATACCAATCCAATCTTCCCCCGCAAAAGCCCAAAAATAGCGTATGGTTACAAGCAATTCCACTAAAGAAAGCCGCCACCATGCCCGCCCTCGTCATCGCCGTTAGCGCCTACCCAACGCACGCGTTTTCCAAACCTGTGCTTAGCCACATTCACCTGCTGCAAGGTCTAGGCGTGGAAGGCGATGCGCATTGTGGCGTCACGATAAAACACCGTTCACGCGTGGCAGCCGACCCAACGCAACCCAATTTACGGCAAGTCCATCTTCTCCACAGCGAATTGTTTGAAGAACTGCACGCCCAAGGCTTCCACCTAACGCCGGGGCAGATTGGCGAAAATATCCTAACGCGCGGCATCGATTTGCTGGCCTTGCCAGTGGGTGCCGAATTGGCGCTTGGCCCGCATGCGCGGGTACGCATTACGGGCTTACGCAACCCGTGCGCGCAACTGGAGCAATTTCAGCAGGGCTTGCTCGCTGCCGTGCTAGACCGCGCCGAAGACGGCACGCTGATACGCAAAGCGGGCATCATGGGCGTGGTGCTGGCGGGCGGGCGCGTGTGCGCGGGCGATGCGATTGAACTAGCGCTCCCCAGCGGGCCACAAATTAAATTAGATCGGGTTTAATTGGCCCATTCGGGTGCCAACGCCCCGATGTTGCGCTTGATGCCCGGTTTTATGCATAATATCGCAAAGCCGCTTTACGGCCGCCGAAAACCCCTTAAGCTGGCCGCTCTTTGGCTCGCCGAGCCGTCACACTGCCATCGCCATGGCACGCTGACGTCAGCTTGCCCAACCCACCCCCACGAAAGGAATGGCCTCATGTTATATCAATGGTTACTGGTTAGCACAATCGTTGCCAGTTCATCAGCCCTAGCACCAGACTACCGTCCGACCTTTTTTCCCCAGCCAACTGAAAGCCCCGCAAACTAGCGTTTGCATGCATCCTTAACCCGGAAATAAGCTGAATGGATGTATGATCTGACGCTTCGGGTGTTGCTGCCATTTTGGCCCTAACCGGATTCAAATCGCCATACGCCATACAGGTCAGCAAAGCACTTTCATCGAGCAATGCCTGGCTTTTAAATCGCTCCTCCCAAAACCGTCCCGTTACCTTGTCTTCGTGATTGGCTTGTCGGGCAATCGGCTCATTCAGGCTGCGCATAAACCAACTGATATCCATCAAGCGCTCGCGCCAGCAGGTTATGGATTTCTGGAATGCCGGATTTTCAAGCTCATTGCTTGTATTTTGGCTTAAATCTTCTTTTAAGTGCAGCGTGGCGGCAAACGCGAATTTCGGGACATCCATCGAATTTCGGGACATCCATCGTCCATCGGAGAGTTTCGCGGAGAGTTTCGGGACATCCATCTTTGTGGGTGTCCCGTTTTGTCCCGGTTTTGTCCTCCTCTCATCAGATGCGCTCATTACTGCGCATGATCCATTCCACCAAATCCGGCCCGCCGTCGGCAACGTCAGCACGGCCGGATCTGGATTCGATGTAAAGCTATACTGTGTGAAAGGCTTTGAATGGGTTTTCTTCTGCCACAATAGCCATGGATTCACAAATTTTATCGATGATGTTCTTGTTCATAATAAGTCTCCTAAGTGGTTAGTGTTTTAAAAGAGTGGATTACGTGCCGGTAGCGGTGCTATTCGTGACCTGGCAGTGTATTTTTTGTGGTTACGCTGTTGGTCTGTAGTAACTATATCGGATGGCGAGATTGGGGGCAATTGGACTAAAGTACCATTTGCTGGACGTGGTGCGCTTATGCTAGCATCGCGCTGGGGCACTCACTTACTTACTCACTCACTTCATCATCAGGTCACCATGATTTCTGCAGAAATTAAAAATTACATTGAACTGGGTATTTTATGTTGGCTCGCCAGTGGCACCAAGCTATCGCTTCTTTAAGCAAACAGCGCAAGCAGATCGAATTAAAAATGCCATGATTGCTTATGGCGTGCCACCACTCAAATAAAGATCGAAGATTAAAAAGAGTCAGCTATAAGTGCTACCCGGGGTAGGCAATGCACTGCCATCAGCCGCTTTTTCGTCAATTGTGTTGTTAAAAGAGGCTGCGTACTGGCACAATCAGGTGTCAGATGCAATACAATATCCTTGGCCGCAGGAAAAATATCCCACCACCATCAGCACACACAGGAGATCACATGAAACGAGTTACTGGCATCGGCGGCATCTTCTTCAAGGCAAAAGATGCACCAGCATTGCAAGCCTGGTACAAGCAGCATTTGGGCATTGATGTTCAGGTTTGGGGCGGCGCTGCCTTCACTTGGGCTGACGACCAAGGCAAACCGGTTGCAGGCACCACGGCCTGGTCGATTAATCCGCAAGAGAGTGACTACTTTGCGCCCAGCACCGCGCCCTTCATGGTCAACTACCGCGTGGCAGACCTGCATGCCCTGGTCAAGGTGTTGAAGGAAGAGGGCTGTAATGTGCTGGATAAGGTTGATGAATCCGAATATGGCAAGTTTGCCTGGGTGATTGACCCCGAGGGAAACAAGGTTGAACTTTGGCAACCGCCTGAAGGGCAGTGATAAGCCGCTTCTGTTAAGTGTGACAGCGAAATGTCGGAACATCCACTTTTTGGGTTTTTTGAAAAGGTGGATGGCCCTTTTTCGGATGCCTTTTTCGCTGCCACACCAGATCGATGGGAAGTCTTCTTTTTATGTCTTGTGGAAATAAAATAACTGGTAAAAGTATGCTAGCCTTATATTTGGTTTTTTGGTTTTTAATTGAGCGTTAAAATGTTTGTTGAATTGGAACGATATGGCGAATTTAGTGACTCAAAGCCCCGAAATGCGGCAATTTCTTGCGGCACCCGAGGTCAAGCCGATAGTGGATAGTGCTTTTGCAGCACATGGATTTTGGACTTGGGGTGTGGTGCTGATGCGGAATTTACGCTTCACTGCAAAGTCCCTCGTCATTTGCAGTATGTTTTTGATTCCGTTGGCCGTGTTAGGGTGGTTTTACAACACCAGCATGCTCGATTCAATCAATTTTTCTGCAAAAGAACACCTTGGTGTGGCATACGCCCAGGGCATTTTCCCGACTTTGACGCTGGCCCGGCAAATGCGCCATGAAGCAAGCCATGCGGCAGCGGCGGGCAAAGAAAGCGCCAACTTGGCAGCAACCAAAGAAAAACTCCTCGCCGCCCACGGCAAATTGGCCGGGTTGGAAAAACGTCTGGGGGCAGACTTAAATTCCGCCAAGGCGTTTAAAGCGGTGCAGGACGCATGGGCACAAACGGAGGCAGCCAAAGATGCCGATGCCAGTTTTAAGGCGCACAGCGCCCATATTGAAGCCTTGATGAGCTTGCTGACCGATGTGACCGATGGCTCCAACCTGACCCTGGACCCGGACCTGGACAGTTACTTTTTGATGGATGCCGCCTTGTTCAGAATACCGGATATCCTCGAAACCAGTGACAAACTCAGCGCCTTTGGCCTGGTCATTCTGAAGTCCGGGGCGATTACGCCGACGCAACAAAGACGTGTCAGTGAATTGATCCCGATTGCCGAATTTCAAATGAAAAATATGCGTGATGGTTTGGCCAAATCGTTTGCTGCCACACCTGGCCTGAAGGCGAAAGTAGATGCCACCAAAAGCCTGGAGAATGGCGCTGCTTTCTTTGCATTGGCGCGCAGGAGCGTCATCGATAGCCAGGACTTTAGCCCTGCAGCGCAATCGGCCTTATTGGCTGCGGCCAATCAGGTTGCCAGTGAACACGATGCCATGGCCCAACGGCTGCTCATCGAACTCGATCTTTTGCTGGACAAGCGCGTCAACGCCAGCAAAACGACGCTGTATGCGGTCAATAGCATCGCAGCCCTGGGCATTTTGTTGGCAGCCTATTTTTTCTATGCTTTTTTCAGAGTAACACGAGGCGGCTTGTTGCTGATCAGTAAGCATCTGATGGAAGTGGCAGCAGGTGATTTGCGTACCAGCCCGGCCAAGCCATGGGGGCATGATGAGCCCTCTTTGGTGATTGAAGATTTGCGGCTAGCCTATACTGAGCTACATGCCCTGATCCGCACGGTGCGCCACTCGGCGCGGACTTTACATGGCACCAGTGAAGAAATCTCGGTAGCCAGCCTGGACCTTTCTGCCCGTACTGAAGCCTCGGCGGCCTCGCTCGAAGAGCAGGCTGCGGCGATGGAAGAAATTGGTGCCACCGTTGGCAGTATGGCCGAACGTTCGCGCGTGACGGCGGACTTTGCTACCAGTAACGCCCAGGTTGCCGAGCAGGGGGGCAAGGAAATTCATTCGGTAATTCAAACCATGCATGACATCCATGCCTCGTCGGCCAAGATTAACGACATCATTGGCGTCATCAATGGCATTGCGTTTCAAACCAATATTTTGGCGCTCAATGCGGCAGTGGAAGCGGCGCGTGCGGGTGAAGCCGGGCGTGGTTTTGCGGTGGTGGCCAGTGAAGTGCGTAGCCTGGCGCAACGTAGCGCCGATGCCGCGCAGCAAATCAAAACATTGATCTCGCATAGCGTTGATCTCATTGCCAGCGGTACGATCATCGTCGAAAAAGCGGGTGCCACCATGAGCACCATGGTCGATAACACCAAACAAATGAATGGCTTGATTAGCCAGATTTCAAACTCGGCAAAAGAAGAGTCGGAAGGGGTTGCGCAGGTTGTCAAAACCATTCAAACGCTGGATGAAAGTACCCGTAGTAACGCATTATTGGTGGAACAAACCGCGGCTGCATCGGCGGCACTGACCAAACAGGCTGAAGTTTTACAGCATGAGATTGCCAATTTCCGGGTGGCTTAGCAAAACTTAGCGAAACTTAGCAAAACTTAGCGAAACTTAGTGAAACTTAGCGAAACTTAGCGAAACCATGAAAACCAGCCAAGTGATTGAAGCGGGAGCGGATGGCTATGTAAGCAAACCCATCCTTCCCGATCAATTACAAAAACAATTGCAACGCGTGATGCGCCTTGGGTGAAAAAGTGACGCTACATGCCCAGCGATTTGAGTAGTTCGTCGTTATCGTCGTCCTCAGGCGGCGGCAGTGTGGCGGCTTTAGCTGCCTGATTCGATTGCGTCAGCGCCATCAACGCATCCGGATCGGGCACTTCATGGGCTTCGAATTCATGCAATTTGATGAATTCAGTGCGATCAATCGCCAATTCCAGATAGAAGATATTATTGTTTTCCGTAAAAAACGATACCCGGCGCATTTCCGGCCTATCCAGCGGGGTATCCACGCTCAATACCACTTGCTTGGTAATGACCAGCATTTTGGGCTGATTTTGCCGGATATTGGTTTGCAACTCGCGCCGCACCTTGCCGGTGAAGTCACCGACGATTTGGTTCATCAATTCACCCAAAATATTGGAAACCTCATCGGAAGTGAAGGAACTTGCCAGTTCGGACTTGGGCATGCCCATATGCAACATGTATTTTTCGTACAGTTCCATCGCGGTATCGCCGCCGAAGTTCAGTACCACCAGGCCAGAGAAGCCGCCGTCAAACAGCACGAAACAGCCGATGTCGGGCTTCAAGCCAATTTTGGTGATCCGCTGCACCATGGCAGAGTAATGGATTTTACTTTGTGTCGCCACGTTGAGCACGCGAATGACCGAATTACATAAACTGGTCAACACGTCTTCGGTGCCATACACGATGGTGTGGTCTTCCACATTCATAAGAAACTCCTGAATTCTTGATTAAAATGTTACATTAATATCGCTGGTGCAAGGCTGCAATATTATGGTATTGCGGGACTGAGAATTCAGAGAATACCTAAGCGTTTGCCCGTTGTCCACCTGTTTCACACTTTCGGTGCAATTTGTGGAACGTGCAACACGGATTGCTGCCTTTGCGCTGCAGCAAAAGGCTGATACGGTCAGCTTGCGGAAACCGCTGGCAGTGGGGCCAGCTTGAAATCCACCGAAAAAACCGCCTGCAGCCCCTCGGTGAAGGTGGTGTTTTCGGCTCAATAGTTGTGTAACAATACGCTGTGTGGCAAAATCCAACTCTGATCATTGTTACCCGCCCGGTCAGTTTGGATAAGGAATTCGTCATGAGTCAGTTTGTGCACCAGGTAGGCAGTATCCGTTATTGTTTTCGTGATCTGAAGGACTTGATGGCCCAGGCCACACCCGCGCGCTCGGGCGACTTTTTGGCCGGGGTGGCGGCGCACAGTGCCGGACAAAGGGTGGCGGCGCAAATGGCGCTGGCCGAATTACCACTCAAAACCTTTTTAAACCACTGCGTGGTGCCGTATGAAGACGATGAAGTGACCCGCCTGATCATTGACGAGCACGATAGCGCCGCCTTCGCCGCCATCAGCCATTTGACGGTAGGGGATTTTCGCAACTGGCTGCTGTCGGACGCGGTGGATAGCGCAGTTCTCACCCGCATCGCACCCGGCATTACCCCGGAAATGGCGGCGGCGGTGAGCAAAATCATGCGCGTGCAAGATTTGATTCTGGTGGCCAAAAAATGCAGCGTCATCACCCGTTTTCGCAATACCATTGGTTTGCCGGGGCGGCTGGCCACGCGTTTGCAACCGAACCACCCCACCGACGATATCACCGGCATTGCCGCCAGCATTTTGGATGGCTTGCTGTACGGCTGTGGCGATGCGGTGATTGGCATCAACCCGGCCAGCGACAATGTGCCGCAGGTAATTAAAATCGTCACCATGCTGGATCAATTAATCGCGCAATACAACATCCCCACCCAGTCTTGCGTGCTCACCCATGTTACCAACACCATGGCCGCCATCGAACGTGGTGCGCCGGTGGATTTGGTGTTTCAATCGATTGCCGGCACCCAAAGCGCCAACCGCAGCTTTGGCATTAGCTTAAGTTTGTTGGCCGAGGCGCGCGCGGCTGCGCTGTCGCTGGGGCGCGGTACGCTGGGTAACAATGTGATGTATTTTGAAACCGGGCAGGGCAGTGCGCTCTCGGCCAATGCCAACCATGGGGTGGATCAACAAACCTGCGAAGCACGTGCCTATGCAGTGGCGCGCAAGTTTTCGCCCTTGCTGGTTAATACCGTGGTCGGCTTTATCGGGCCGGAATATTTATACGATGGCAAACAAATCATCCGCGCCGGGTTGGAAGACCACTTTTGCGGCAAATTGCTGGGCCTGCCGATGGGTTGCGATGTCTGTTACACCAACCACGCGGAAGCCGATCAAAATGATATGGATGTCTTGCTCACCCTGCTGGGTACGGCGGGCTGTACCTTTATTATGGGCGTGCCGGGTTCAGATGATATCATGCTCAACTATCAAACCACGTCCTTCCACGACGCACTGTATGCGCGCCGCGTGCTGGGTTTGCAGCCCGCGCCCGAATTTGCTGCCTGGCTGCAAGCAATGCACATCATCAGCGATGCGCCGCAGATTACGCCCAATACGCAGGTGCCTGCCGCATTTCAACAGGCATTATTGCGTTTGGCTTGAGGTGGCAAGTGAAATGACAAGAGAAGCATCGGAGAAAATAATGGGAGAAAATCATGAGTGATGAACCCGTCATCGCCAACCCCTGGCATGGTTTGCGGCAATTTACCTCGGCCCGCATCGCCCTCGGTCGCGCCGGCATCAGTCTGCCCACTGCGCCGCAACTTGCATTCCAAATGGCCCACGCGCGCGCTCGCGATGCGGTACACCAGGCCTTGGATGCACCGGGCTTGCTGCAAGCGCTGGAAACCGAATTGCAATTGCGTGGCGGGCAGATTTTGACCAGTGCTGCTGGCAACCGCCCCACTTATTTGCAGCGCCCGGACTTGGGTCGCCGCCTGGACGATGCCTCGCGTGCGCGGCTGGCGGCTGGCGCGAGCGAGGGCGCTGCCGGGGTTGATTTGGCCCTGGTGCTGGCCGACGGTTTGTCCGCCCTGGCGCTGGAAACCCAGGCCCTGCCATTTTTGCGCGCCCTGATGCCAAGGCTTACCGCCAGCCAGATCAGCACCGCGCCCCTGATGCTGGTACAGCAGGGGCGGGTGGCCATCGGCGATGAAATTGGCCAGTTGTTGCACGCGCGCCCGGTGCTGGTGTTGATTGGCGAGCGCCCCGGCTTGAGTTCACCCGACAGTATGGGTTTATACCTGACCTGGGCTCCGCGTGTGGGTTTAAGCGATGAAAGCCGTAATTGTATTTCCAATGTTCGCGGTGGGGGCTTATCCTATGAAGAGGCTGCGCATAAGCTACACTACCTGCTGCTGGAAGCGCAGCGGCGGCAATTGTCCGGGGTGGAACTCAAAGACGAAAGCGCTAGTGCGCAAATAAATGTTAATAAGACAAGCTTTTTGCTTGATTGATGTCGTTTTGTTCGTGGATATAGGTAGCCAGATGAAAATTGCGGTGGTTGGAGCGGGTATTTCCGGGTTGTCTTGTGCTTACCGCCTGGTGCAAGCGGGCGCGGATGTGACCCTGTATGAAGCGGAAAATTATTTTGGTGGGCATAGCCACACCGTCAATGTGACACAGGAAGGCAACACTTTTGGCGTGGATACCGGTTTTTTGGTGTTCAATGAACGCACTTATCCCAACTTGATTGCCTTGTTTGCCGAGTTGGGGGTGCAAACCGCGCCCAGTGATATGTCATTTTCGGTGCGCCTGCCGATGGGCGGATCATGGCTGGAATGGGCTGGCAGTAATCTGGACAGTGTTTTTGCCCAGCGTGCCAATTTGTTCAAACCCAAATTTTTAGGCATGCTGGCCGATATTTTGCGCTTTAATCGCCAGGCCAGCGCTATCGCCAGTGGGCCAGCCGCCGCCATGCCACGGCTCTCGCTGGGGGAATTTTTGGCCCAGGAAAAGTATGGCACGGCATTTTGTCAGTGGTATTTGGTGCCGATGGCCGCCTGTATCTGGTCTTGCCCGGTGCAGCAAATGCTGGCTTTTCCGGTCGCCAGTTTTATCCGCTTTTGTCATAACCATGGCTTATTGCAAGTGAGTGATCGGCCACAATGGCATACGGTACAAGGCGGCTCGCACCATTATGTGGAAAAACTGTTGCAGGGTATTCCGGCCCGACGGCTGGCAACCCCGGTGCAATCGATTAGCCGCAGTGACGTGTCGGGCGCGCGCACGGTGCGCGTTAGCAGTGGCGGCCAGCAGGAATGTTATGATCAGGTGGTATTGGCTTGCCACAGCGACCAAGCCCTGCGCTTATTGTCTGATGCCCGGCCCGATGAGCGCGCCGTTTTGGGCGCGATCCGCTATCAATCCAATCGGGCGGTATTGCATACCGATGCCAGTTGTTTGCCACAGCGTAAAAAAGCCTGGGCGGCATGGAATTACCAAAGCAGCGCCAGTGCCACGCCGCAAGTGTGTGTCCATTATCTGATCAATAAATTGCAACCCTTGCCTTGCCAGGGGCCGATTATCGTTTCACTCAACCCGATCGATGAACCCGATCCGCGTTGCGTGCTGCAGGAATTTGACTACGCCCACCCGGTATTTGATGCAGCCGCCATGGCGGCCCAGCAGCAGCTCGCTCACTTGCAAGGCCAGCAGCATACCTGGTTTGCCGGGGCTTGGACGGGTTATGGCTTTCATGAAGACGGCTTGAAATCCGGCTTGGCGGTGGCGCAGCAATTGAGCCAATTGCCGCAATTTTTGATGGAGCAAATTCATGCAGCAGCCTGATTCATTGCCGCAATCGCCCACGCATTTGGCCGCGCAAATGCCGCCGCCACAGCCGCAACTGTGTTTTGGTCAGGTGCGGCATCAGCGCTTGCGCCCGGTGGGCAACCAGTTTGCCTACCGCAGTTATTTTGTGCGCCTGCCCTTGCGCAGCATGGCGCAGGGTGATTTTTCTTGTGCCTTGTTTTCCCGTAACCGTTTCAATTTACTGTCTTTTTACGACCGCGACCATGGCGAGGTTGCGGCTGAGGGTGGCGGCAAAAATCAGCGCAGCTTGCTCGATTGGATCACCCAACTCTTGCACGAGCAGGGTATTGACGATGCCGATGGCGAAGTCTGGCTGCAAACCATGCCGCGTGTGCTGGGTTTTGTGTTCAACCCGGTGTCATTCTGGTTTTGTCAACGCAAAGATGGCAGCTTGCGCGCCATTGTCTGTGATGTGCATAACACCTTTGGCGAGCGGCATTGCTATTTATTGACAGCCGGGGCCAGCGATGGTGGCAGCGATGGTGGCAGCATCGGCAACGGTTGCGAACTGGCTGCCGAAAAAGTATTTCATGTCTCACCATTTTGCCCGGTGGAAGGGCGCTATCGCTTCCGCTTCATGCAGGCGCAACGCGCTGCGCCTGCATCAACATCTGCACCAGTCGAACATGCGCTGCAAAACCATTATGTGGCGCGGATTGATTATGACGATGCCAGCGGCCCGTTGATCAAAACCAGTATTTCCGGCATCGCCCATCCGATTAATGCCGCCACCGTGGCGCGCGCTTTTTTTGGCATGCCCGTCATGACCCTGGGTGTGGTGCTGCGCATCCATTGGCAAGCCTTGCGCCTGTGGCTGGCGCACCTGCCGTATTTTTCGAAACCACTCCCTCCCCAACAAAAGGTATCCCGATGAAGAATCCCTCCTTGCCTTCGTCTCTTGAACGCAGTCAATCCGTGCTGCCTGGTGCCCGGGCCGTGCTACCCAAAGCGGCCCCCGCCAGTGCCAAAATCATCCTCAAGGTATTGGCGCAATTACGCCACGGCGCACTACTGCTGACCCTGCCCGATGGCACTTGTTTGCACTATGGCGATCATTCGTTTCCGGCCAGTCTGGTGTTAAAAAACTGGAATCTGTTTGCTGCCACGCTGCGCTCGGGTGATATTGGTTTTGCCGAAACCTATATCGCGGGTGATTGGACCACGCCCGACCTGACCAGCCTGATCGAATTATTAATCCGTAACCGGCCAGCACTGGAAACGCTGGTGTATGGCAGTTGGATAGGCGGCTTGGTGTATCGCATCAAGCATTGGCTCAACCGCAATAATAAAAGCGGCAGCCGCAAAAACATTCACGCCCACTACGATATCGGCAATGATTTTTATCGCCTCTGGCTCGACCCCTCGATGACCTATTCCAGCGCCTTGTTTCCCGCAGAAAACCGCCAGGATTTGCAGGCCGCGCAACTGGGTAAATATCGGCGCATTTTGTCGCAGTTGCAGGTGCAAGCCGGGCAAACGGTGCTGGAAATTGGTTGCGGCTGGGGCGGCTTTGCCGAACTGGCGGCCAGAGAAAGTAGCGTGCGCGTGCATGGTTTGACCCTGTCTGAACAACAGTTGAACTATGCGCAAAAACGCATGCTCGATGCTGGTTTGAGCGAACACGTGGAGTTGCGCCTGTGTGACTACCGCGACAGCCACGGCCAGTACGACGCCATCGCCTCCATCGAAATGTTTGAAGCCGTGGGCGAGCAATATTGGGCCAGTTATTTTGCCACGTTGGCGCGCAATCTCAAGCCGCAAGGGCGCGCGTGCATCCAAACTATTGTGATTCATGACGATTTGTTTGAACGCTATCGCACTGGCACCGATTTCATCCAACAATATATTTTCCCCGGTGGCATGCTGCCTTCGCCCGGGCGCTTTCGCAGTCTGGCGCAGCAATATGGCTTTGCGGTGGAGGATGAATTTTGCTTTGGCATCGATTATGCCGATACCCTGGTGGCCTGGCGGCAGGCGTTTCATGCCAAGCTGGACCAGGTGCGGGCGCAGGGTTATGACCAGCGCTTTATTCATACCTGGGAATTTTATCTGTGCTATTGCGAGGCGGCGTTTCGGGCTGGCAATACCGATGTCATGCATTTTACGCTGCTCAAAAAATAGGAGCAAATCATGAAAATCCGGCGACGCGCTTTGATTCTGTTGGCCTTGAATGTGATGCTGCTGCCAGCTTTGCAGGCGCAGGTGGTGCCCGCCACGGTGTCGGCTGCACCCGCCGTTGCACCCGCCCATATTCTGGCGCTGCTGCCCCAGGCGCGCTTGGCCGGGCAGGGCAAATATACCTGGTTTGGTCTGTCGATTTACGAAGCCCAACTGTGGCTGGGGGCGCAAGGTTTTAGCCCGGAGTATGCTGCGCCGTTTGTGTTGGATTTGCGTTATTCGCGTAATTTGCACGGAAAAAAAATCGCCGATGCCAGTTTCAAGGAAATGCAAAAACTGGGGCGTGGCAGTGCTGCCCAACGGCAAGCCTGGTTGCAGCAAATGGAAGCGATTTTTCCGGATGTACATGAAGGCACCCACATCAGCGGCGTATATATTCCGAATCAGGGCGCGCAATTTTTATTGGATGGCAAACCGCTGGCGAAGGTGGATGATATCGAGTTTGCCAAATCTTTTTTTGCGATTTGGCTCGACCCGAATACCTCGGCCAGCCAATTGCGCAGCGCGCTTTTGCGTGATGCGGCTGCGCGATGACGGCCGCTTTAAGGGCTGCTTCAAGGGCTGCTTTAAGCACCCGCCAACTGTTTGCCTATGCCGGCTTTGCCTTGCCGCTGGCCATGGTGGCCTTGCCGATTTATATGTTTGTGCCGCAATTTTATGCCCAGGGCGGTTTATCGCTGGCCTGGGTGGGGGCGGTGTTGTTGGGGGTGCGTTTGCTGGCCGCGTTTATTGATCCGCTGTTGGGCAGTTGGATCGATCACGGCAATAATGCCTATCACCGTTTTATTTTAATCGCCTTACCTTTGTTATTGCTGGGTTTTCTGGCGCTGTTTCATCCACCGCAGCTGGCCGTGGTGGGTATGGTGGGGCTGGGGCTTTGGTTTGTGGTGTCGCTGTCGATTCTCTACTTGGGTTTTAGTTTGGCCACCATTGCGCACCAAAGCTGGGGCGCGGCCTTGGCACCGGAAGCGGGCCAGCGTGCGCGCATAACGGGTGCGCGCGAGGGTTGTGCTTTGCTGGGGGTGGTGCTGGCAGCCAGCTTGTCGGCGCGTAGCCAACTGAGTGCTTTGACGCTGGCCTTTTGTGTCTGTCTTGGCTTGGCGGCAACTTGCCTGTTGGCGCAAAGGGCGATGCGCCTGCCGCCCGGGCCTGCCATGCTTGCTGCTGCCGATATTGCTGATGTTGCTGGCGTTGCGCATTCATCCATTCCTGATGTCCCCCATGGCGCGCCGGGTGCGGCCTCCCATGGTTGGCGCTTGCCCTTGCAGCAGCCACGCTTTCGCGCTTTATTTGCGGTGCTGCTGGTCAATGGCATTGCCAGCGCGGTGCCCGCTACGCTCTTTCTATTTTTTGTCAGTGACTATTTGCAAGCCGCAAACTATGCGCCGGGCTTGTTACTGTTATTTTTTGGCACCGCCACCTGTTCGATTGTGCCGTGGGTGCGCGCCGCCGCACGCTGGGGCGAGGCGCGCGCCTGGATGGCGGGTATGTTATGGTCGGCTTTGATTGGGGTGTGGGCTTTTGCCCTGCCGATTGGTAGTGCGGGTAGTGCGGGCGGTGTGAGTGATGGTGTGCTTGGTTTCGCCATCATTTGCGGCTTGTCCGGCTTGGCGCTGGGGGCGGATTTGGCCTTGCCAGCGGCTTTGCTGACGGGGGTGATTTCTGCCGCAGGCCATTCCAAACAACACGAAGCGGCCTATTTTGGGGTATGGAACTGGGGTGTGCAAATTACCCTGGCCTTGTCGGCGGGAATCAGTTTGCCTTTATTGTCGCTGTGTGGCTTTGTGCCGGGGCAGGGCGTGGCACTCACCAGCTTGGTCAGTGCCTACGCCTTATTTCCTTGTGCCTTAAAATTGCTGGCCGCTGGCTTGTTATGGCGTGCTTATGAGTCTGGCCCGGCGTTGGGCCAGGCTACTACGGAGAAAACATGAATCGACCAATTTTACAATGGGCCGGCCAAAGGGTGTGGTTGATTGGTGCCTCCAGTGGCATCGGTGAAGCATGCGCTGTGCAATTGATGGCGCAAGGCGCAAAAGTGGCGGTCTCGGCACGCAATGCGGATGCTTTGCAGCGCCTGGTGGCACAAAGTGATCAGGCGCTGGCCTTGCCGCTGGACGTATGCCAACACGCCAGCCTGCTGGCCGCCGCCAACATCTTGCAAGCGCAATGGGGCGGTTTGGATTTGGTCTTGATTATTGCGGGTGGCTACAATGAAATGCGCGCCGACACGCTGGATTTGGTGCTGGTCAATCAAATTATTGATGTGAATTTGCGTGGCGTCTTCAATTGCCTGGACGTGGTATTGCCCACGCTGTTGCGTCAGGGCGCGGGTGGGGTGGGGATTGTTTCCTCGGTGGCCGGGTATGGCGGTTTGCCCAAGGCGCTGGTGTATGGCCCGACCAAGGCCGCCCTGATCAATTTGACCGAATCGCTGTATCTGGATTTGCATCCGCGTGGCATCAATGTGTATCAAATTAATCCTGGTTTTGTCGATACGCCACTCACCAAGGGCAATGATTTTGCGATGCCAGCCTTGATGACGGCCAGCGACGCCGCGCGTGCCATGTTGGCAGGGGTGGCGCGTGGCGAGTTTCACATTCACTTCCCCAAGCGTTTTACCAATTGCCTGCGGCTGGCGCGGCTGCTGCCGTATTGGGCTTATTTTTATTTGATTCGCAAGGTAACCGGTTTATGAGTCACTTGAATGCCTTAGCCCTTTCGTGGGCCTTGGCTGACAAATTCAACGCAGGCTGGTACACACAAAGCGTTGGCGCAGGCTTTGCTCGGGGCCAGCTAAAACCAGGTCTTTGTCGCGGTTAGAGACTTCTGCATGGTAGTCGAAGGTATTCCAACTGAAAGCGGCCACGATGCCATATTTTTTGCCCGTGCTTTGCAAGGCGCACCACTGATTTTTTAAATCCTCTTCCAAAATCATATAGTCAGCAATCGCGGAACGTGGGCTGGCAGCCAGCAGGGCATCCAGTTCAGCGGGGGAGCCGATGTTTTTCAGTAATAGCTTGATCGGGTTATTGCTTGCCTTGCCATTATTGAAGCGGATAATAAACTCCGATAAGGGTTTGACCCCATCGCCATAACCAGCACGGTATAAATTATCCACTTCCACTGATTCCGTACCCATGGCTTGCAAATCAATTAATTGTTGTTGCAGTTGTTTGAAAAAGCCGGTTTGGTTCCATTCTTTCATCCAGTCTGCATTATCGTCCTGGCAGCGGTCGCCCACGGGTATGGGCTTGCTACCATACAGTTTGGCCGCGTTTTGCACGCGCAAACATTCATCCGTGCTCCAGCTTGTGCCAGTTGGCCCACCTGGCCCTTCCAGATATACGTGCAAACGCCAACCCTTGGTGCGTATTTGCTGCGCCTGGCTCAAAAAATCAGCCGAGCTGGTATTGCCGCCCGCATCGACCCCGACAATGATATTGGTATACGGGGCCAGCGCAGCCTGGGCCTGGGGCGTGGTCAAAACGCTGAGCGCAGGGTGGGCGGAGCTGAAATAGAAGTAAGTCTGCGCACCGGGGGTGGGTGTCGGGGTTGGTGTTGGCGTTGGTGTTGGTGTCGGGGTCGGGGTTGGTGTTGGTGTTGGTGTTGGTGTTGGTGTCGGAGTCGGTGCCGATGTCGGCGTCGGGACCGGGGTGGTAGTCGGGACGGGCGTTGGCCCAGGCGTTGAGATATTGCCGCCGCCACCCCCGCCACCGCACGCGAGCAACAGGCTGCACAGGGTCATGCTCAGGATTGTGCGATTATTTACAGTTGACAGGGTATGCATCGGGTACTTCCCTTTTTTTTGGGGGTAAATGGGGACAAAGAATGTTGGCATTTCTTTTCTTGCGAATAAGCCTTTATAATACCGCATCTGAATCGAAAGATCGCTAAAAAGGTGGATGTATGCAGGTAGGAGAAATCCTGGTTAAATTGGCTATGTTGTTGCTGTTGGTGTATTTGCTGGCTTGCGCTTATTTGTATTTTAATCAGCGCTCGATGATGTTTTTTCGCGGCAGCGCCATGCCAACGCCCGAGCAAGCTGGCGTCATGACCTTGCAAAATGCGGGTGCCAACTTAAAGATTTGGCAGATTCATCCGAATCAGGCCGATGCCAT
>JBKJLF010000221.1:0-18422 GCA_046597185.1 Burkholderiaceae bacterium
CGCTGCAACAGGTGCGGCTGCGCCGACAAGTGCCAGTGGCAGCGCCAGTGCCAGGGTGGAACGGCGAAAAATAGCGGGTAATGAGAGTATGATTTTTTCCTTTTTTTGAGTGGGCCGGGTTCAGGCAAGTGCAAGGTAGCATGTGGAAATTGGCAAGGCGTACCAAATTGTTAGCGTTGTAAGCATTTGTGGCGGGCTAAACAGCGGTGTTTCAGCAAAGTATTGCAAGTGGAAACATCAAAGGAAAAATTGTGGAGGATTGCGGAGGCCCTGCCGTGCTTGGAAAAAGATCGCTGCATTTGTTTTGGTATTTTTCTTTTTAACGGCAAAGTGCCATGCTACAATGATTGCACTGAATTGTTGCCTGAGAAAAATAGTTGATGCAAGGAAATGCATCGATCAGTTTTTCCTACAGCCAGGACAATCCGTTAACTTTATTGGGGAAATCGCCATGAGAATCAGCCCGGAAGAAGTCTCAGCCGCTTTGGCCATGTTGTGGTCACAATTTGAAGTGGTCAAACCCGATACAGCGGATTTGACTGCAGGGCAAGGCGACTTGGATGTGAGCCATATCCAGTATCCCTGGGGCCATCGCGAAAATGTGCATGTCGAACAGGTGAGTGAAATTTGTGGGGCTTGGGTAAGTTCCAGTGGCATCATTCGCTGCGAGCAAATGCGAAAGCGCTACGACCAAATGAATGTGGCGCGTCTGGCGGGTTTGTGTTACCCCGATGCGCCGCTGGATCGGCTGATCTTTATTGCCAAATTCTTTACCTGGGTGTTTTTGGAGGATGATGTGTACGATAATGGCGAAATCGTGCATGACCCCAGGCAAGTCGAAGAAACTTTTTCCCTGTATGCCGAAGTCTTGAGTGGCCGGGTGGATGGCAGTGAGCATGGTGTGATGACCACCGAGTTGGGCCGTTTGCGTGCCGAACTGGCGGCGGTGATGCCGCGGCCCTGGATGACACGCTTTTGTGCCTCCATGGAAGATTTTTGGTTTCGCGGCGTGTTGTGCGAGAGCGAACTACGCCAGGCCGGGCGGGTGCCGCTGCTGGACGACTATATGAAAATGCGGGTGTATTCGATCGGGGTGGTGCCGGTGATGCAACTGGTTGAATTTGCTTCCGGCTTTGCCTTGCCGAATAATCTGGTTTTCGAGCGCAAGTTGCAAGAATTATCGTGGCTCACGGCGCGTATTATCGGTTATACCAATGATATTTTTTCTTTTGAAAAAGAACGGCTGGTGGACGACCCGCATAATTATTTGTATGTGCTGACCCACAATAAAAAAGTTAATTTAGGTCAAGCCATGGATCAACTGATTCGTGATCATGAAAACGATCTGGCGGCGTTGCAAGCGGTGATCGCTGATCTGCCTGCGTTTGGGGCCGATGTGGCGGCCCAGGTGAAACAATATATCGACGGGCATTGCCTCTGGATACGGGGCGTGTTTGACTGGCAGCGTACCTCCAAGCGCTATGAAGTGAGCCATTATGTGGTGACGCCGGCACTGGGTACGCGTTAGTCCCCGGAACCCTGTTGTTGCCGAAGTTGGCTTGGGGTCAGCCCAAACCAACGCTTGCAGCAGCGGCTAAAATTGGAGGTGTCGCGGTAGCCTAGCCGTTCGGCAATGCGCTCCACCGGATAGTTGGTATGCTGCAAATGCCATTGCGCCGCTTCTTTGCGCGCTTCGTCCAACAAAATCTGATAGCTGCTGCCATGCCGTGCCAATTTGCGCACCAGGGTGCGTAGCGACATATTCAATTCAAGCGCCAGCGTGCTGCTGTCGGGGTAATTGCCAGCGCAATCCATTAATCGCAGGCGCACTTGTTGGGTGATATCACCTTCGCGCTGCAATTGGGCCAGGCCTTGTTCGCAGTCCTTGCGGGCCGAAGCCAGCGCATGTGGGTCGGCGGTGAGGCAGGGCGCATCCAGTAGTGCGGTGGGCATGCGAATTTCGAGGCAGGCGGCATCGAAACTGCAAACGCCATCCAAATGATGGGCATAGTCGCTCTGCCAGGCTGGCGCGGGCCAGGGCAGGCGATATTGCAGTTGGGGTAAGCGTTGCCCCAGAATCGCTTCCAGCAAACGCACAATCACCACCAGGGCTGATTCGCAAATAAAAATGCGCGCATCGGCCAGATCAAATTGCTCGCGCATCACAATCCGGCAGACCTGTTCATTCTCCTGCACCACGCGTAAATCCAGCGCGCCGATGCGCAGTTTGGCGTAGGTGCTCAACAGCGATAGCGCTTGCGCCACATCTTTGGCGGCCAGTGCCGCATAGCCCACCGCGCCATGGGCGGAGGCGGACGTGGCCGAGCCGAGCACCAGGCCAAGCGCAGGCGTATTTGAGATGCGTAATGCGGCGAGGATGAGGTGCCGGATCTGGATAAAATTGATGCCCTGATTGCCTTGCACCAGTGCATCCCAGCTTAAGCCACTGCCAGCCAGCATTGGCGTGATATCCACCCCGCGTGCGCGCAACATGGTGCATAGCAGGCGCGCGTAGGTGGGGTGGAAGGTGGGTTCCAGCCATTGCAGGGGTGGGGCGGTGTTGGGGGGCATGGCGCAAGGCGGCTTAATTGGATTTGGGGCGGTGTAGGGTTTTACTGCCTTTGTCGGTGCTGACAGTGGCACTGCCATTATCTTTATTGGCATCGACTGTGACGTTGCCGCTTTTGCCGTTGCTGGTGCTGACATTGGCCGTAGCTTGCGCGCCGCTGGCGGTTTTGCTCACGCTGCCGTTGCCCGTGGCGCTGTTGCCGTTACTGGTGCTCACCGTACCGCTACCGGTGGCCCCGGTTGTCGTAACTTGGCCTTGGCCAGTGGCGGTGGCGCTTTTGCCGCTGTTGGTGGTGACGGTGGCATTGCCACTGCCTTTGCCAGCGATGGCGCGCGAGGATGCGCTGAGCGTTGCGCCCTTGCCATTGGGGCCGGACGCGCTGACTTCGCTTTCGGCATTGACGCCTTTGCTGCTGCGGCTGGCATCCACCGAGGTGGCTGAGGCGGGGCCGACTTCTTTATTGACTTGGCCGACTGGCCCGTTACGTTGGGCTTGGGCCGTCAAGGCCAGGCAGGCTAACAGCAGGCAGATCCATTTTGACAGATTCATCGCAAACTCCTTGGGTTGGTAGGGAAGATTCAGATTAGCATAAGTGTGGCTGAAGTGGATGTCAGCGCCGGGGTTGGCGCGTGAAATATCGAAAACTGGGCGCTTACCTTGCAGGCGTCAGGGTCAAGATTTAAGCGCCAATATGAGGCATTGTTCATAAATCTGCCTGGCTTCGATAGCATTACTCTCCCATAGCTTGGCAAAGGCTCTCAGGCATGCGGAATGCGGTAGATGTGGTTCTGCGATTTGTTTCAGTACCGCCAAATCGCCAGTATCAGCAATGCCTGCCGCCTTGTTTTCCAATGAGGGGCCGAAGATGCTGATCATGCGAGCCCGCTCCTTATGCAATTGCTCACGCTCGTTTAAACCCAAAAAATCGATGATGACTTGGCCGCGTTGATATTTGTCGCCCGTTGCATGCACGGGCTTGGCTGTGGTGCCGATGAAGGTGATGAGATCTTCAGGATCATCATCCATTTCCCCAAGTGGGTAGCATAGCAAAGGTTTTTCACTTGCCAGTGCGGCAGGCGCAGGTAGCGCTGCCCTGTTGGCAGGCAAAGTTGGTCGGCTTGCTGATATGGGGAAAAATGCTTTCTTATAAATGCTGTTGCATACCTTGCACGATGCGGCATAGTTGTGCAGGCTATAGGCCAGCCAGTAGTAGCCAGTTTCAAACTTCGCGCCAGTGGCAAAATCGTATTGAAACGGATGCAGGTGCGCAACTGGCCAGGTATCAACCGTGCTTTTGGGGCGAAAATGCTCCAAATCGTTTTCAATTTTGCCGATATCGGGGCTTTCAAATTGGCGTTCACAGAAAATACATTTGTTTTTTTTGTAACGTCATATACACGGGTTTGACGACGCTCCAGATTGAGGATGGTTCTTCAAAATGGCCCTGAGTTTTCATTTTTTCGGTACGTTCGGCTGCTTTGGTCAGCCAGTTCGTGTCTATCTTTGTGATTTCTTGTTCGACCCAGGCTTGATTAAACGCATACCGTATCATTGCTGCACCACTTGGCTGATTGGGGGCGTATTAGTTGGATCGGTAGTCGTCGTTTGGCCGGTAAGCCGTTGCAAATATTCCAGCGCGGCGCTGCTGTCGCCGCTGGCTGCTTTCAAAAACAATTCGCGGCCTTGTGCCTGAAACGATTCGGGGCGGGTGCTTTCCAGGCCAAAGTAGGAAGACAACAGCAATTCCTCAATACCCCGGCCATACACATGCTCTTCAATTTGCTTGAGTATTGCAGTGCCATCAGGCGCAATGTCGGTGATGAAGACGTTTTCGTGTTGTACCGTGGCTGCTACCAAGGGGCCGTGGCTGGTGAAAAAGAATTGCAGTTTGGGGAAAGCTTTGGCCAAGGCGGGCACCACACTGCGCTGCCATGCCGGGTGCAGGTGCAAATCGATTTCGTCAAGCAAGACGATGCCGGACATTTGATCAATTGGGCATTTTCCGTCGTTCACATCCAACAATTGCCCGATCAAATCACCCACCCAGCCGATGAATGATTTATAGCCGTCCGAGAGTGCCATGAGCGGTGTGGGTGCGTCATTGAACATAAAAATGGCTTGGCCGTCATCGGCTTCAAATTCACCCGTAAAGCGCACGTTGTCGGGCAAAACCTGATTAAATTTTTCCAATGCCCTGGCGTATTCCAAGGGGGCTTTATTTCGTATTTTGTTGGCCCAGGTCTGGATTGGGCGTAGGGCGAGATGATCTTCAAACAGGCTGGCAACGCGCGCATAACGTGGCCCGCGTGAGCGCCGCGCACTGCTTTCGCTATAGTCGCCCGTTTCAAGTCTACGCGTCGCACCATAGCCAGCAATGAAGGGGATGTTATTCGACAGATCAAATAACATCCTGATCCGATTTGGAAGAAGCGGATTGATTTCGCTCAGCCTGTCAATCTCATTTCCGGCTTGCCCGTTTTTTGCGTCAAGACGCACACCCAACTCGAACTGTGGGTCGATGCCCAGCCCCATTACCCATCTCCCATCATCGGTATCTGCGACCAGATCGACTTTTAAGTTGGCCGTTTGCACCGCATCTTGACCCGGCCGAGCACGCCTGACCAGCCGCCACGGCACAAACCCCGATTCACTCAGCGTCTGCGCTAAAACCGCAACCGCAATCGCACGCAAAATAGAGGTTTTGCCGCCGCCATTGTCGCCCAATATCAGGTTGACATTATCAAGCACGGGAACGCCTTCAGCACTTCGTCCAGGGTATTGAAATGAAGCATCAACCTGGCCGAAGCATTTAAAGTTGCCGATATGCAGAGTTTTTGCGTACAAGAGAATTCTCCATGAAAGTTGATATTGCCAACAGGCATTTCAGCCAGCGCCAGCTTGTGGTGTTTTGCATTTTACCATTTGCCTTTGCTTACCTGTCAATCCTGTATCGTTGGCGTGAAATGACGATAACTTGCCACGATAAGCGGTGTTCAAAGCGGGCTGATGCTGGCATCCTGTGCGCTATGGTGACGCCATTATTATTTTAAGGAGACGATTCATGTCAGGCAACTCAGTTGGCAACTCAGGTAACAACATCCACAGCACCGCACCGGAACCAAACACAAGCGCATATCGCGATCGCAAGCGTTACGCGTGGTTATTATCGCTGATGATACCCGCCTTATCGGCCAGCGGCCCGGTTTTATATTGGCTGACAGACAGCCTCGCCGCCCTGTGGTTCCCCTTGTTGTTGACCTATGGCATCTTCCCGGTGCTCGATTTTTTCCTCGGCAAGGATCTGAGCAACCCGCCCGAGCAAGCGGTGCCTGCCTTGGAGGCGGATCATTATTATCGTTATGTTACTTATGCGCTGGTGCCAATTTTATGGGCTGGCTTTATCTTTGGCGTCTGGTTTTACACCACCCACGCCTTGCCTTGGCATGCGCAGTTGGCGGGTGTGTTGGCGCTGGGTGTGGTGGGCGGTTATGGGATTAATCTGGGCCATGAACTCGGGCACAAACGGCCAGAAATAGAGCGCTGGCTGGCAAAACTGATCCTGGCCATGACCGGTTACGGCCATTTTTATATTGAACACAATCGCGGCCACCATCGCGATGTGGCGACGCCGGACGACCCGGCTTCTTCCCGCATGGGTGAAAATATCTATGCCTTCCTGCTGCGCGAAATGCCCGGTGCCTTGCGCCGTGCCTGGAGGCTGGAAACCGAACGTCTGGCAAAAGAAGGGCGTGGTGCGTGGACATTGCATAATGAAATCCTGCAACCTTTGTTGTTAACGCTGGCGTTTTTTGCTGCCATGATCGTCTGGCTGGGTTGGGTTGCTTTGCCCTTCATGTTGCTGGCGGCATTTTGGAGTAACTTCCAACTCACCACCGCCAACTATATTGAACATTATGGCTTGTTGCGCCAAAAGCTGGCCAATGGTCGTTTTGAAGTGTGCCAGCCGCATCATTCGTGGAATAGCAATCAGGTCTTGTCCAACTGGGCGGTATTTCACTTGCAGCGCCATTCGGATCACCATGCACACCCCTTGCGGCGTTATCAATCGCTACGCCATTTTGAACAGGCACCGCAATTGCCGAGTGGTTATTTCGGTATGTTTTTAGTGGCTTATGTGCCGCCACTGTGGTTTTGGTTGATGAATCGGCGCTTGCTGGCGGCGGTGCAAAACGATCCTGCGAAGATTAATTTCGATCCGGCACGGCGGGCTGCTTTGTTGCAGCGCTACCAGTTGTCAAGAGCGAACTAAGCCACCAGCGCAATTTCCGGCAAACTGGCCGAACGGGTGCCCGCCTCAGGCGGATTATTTTGCGCACGCCAGGCAAATACCAGCGAAAACTTGGTGTTGTCAGTTTGATTGCGCCCCGCCGCATGGAATAAATTGCTATGAAACAGCAGCAAATCGCCTTGCTGCAAAGGCACAGGCTGCGCTTGCGCCAACAAGCTTCGGTTTTGCGCCAGATCGGACCGTAAAAACTGCCGTTCGTCAAATTGTTCTGGACTAATTTGCATTTGATGTGAGCCGGGAATGACCAACAGACAACCATTTTCCGGCGCTTCATCACGCAGGGCCAGCCAACTGGAAACCAATTCGGCACGCTGAAAATGCCAATAACGGCTATCGCGGTGCCAACTGGTGGCGGTGGAATAGTGCGGTTGCTTGGTCATGATGCAATTGTGATGCGCTTGCGTCAGCAAAACATCTGCGCCCAATAATTGCTGCAAAACCTGCACCAGCGCCGGCGCGCTAGCCCAGGCCGCCAGCATGGGCGCGCGCGCATAGGCCTGCAACAGGCGACGCACCGTTTGCCCACCTTCTGCATTACGCGATTCGGGCGCGCCCGGATAGCCTGTGTCGGCTTCATATTCCATCAGCCCAGTATGTTGCGCCAAATGCTGCTGCGCCAGCGCAATGACCTGCTCACAAAACTGAGGGGTGGCAAACCTGGGTAACACTAAAAAACCTTGGCGATGAAATTGGTCGATGGCTGAGGGCTGGCTCATGAGTAAAATAAAAATGTTTTTGGGGAACAGTATTGTGCCATGTTTATGGGGCGGGTGCAGCATGTTCTTGCTTGCTGCGGGTAAATTCTTTGGCTCGTCTGCCAATGATTGGGTTCGATCAGATTTGTTGTACTTCAATCTCACATCACGCCTATAAATTGAGGCTTTTCGTCTTCCGGGCAAATCTTCGTTGACATCAGGCATGATCCAATTTATCTTCGTCATACTATCCTATCGGCTATCTTGAAAAGAAACAATTATGGAGAACGGCAATTCGGGGGTGACACTGGAAAACGTGGTCAAGGTCTACGATGGCGGGGTGCAAGTCATTCATGGCGTGAACCTGGAAATCGGGCGCGGTGAGTTTGTGGTGTTTGTCGGGCCTTCCGGTTGCGGCAAATCGACGCTGATGCGCATGGTGGCCGGGCTGGAAAGTGTGTCGGGCGGCACGATTTCGATTGAAGGGCGGGTGGTCAACGACCTGCCACCGCGTGAACGCGATATTGGCATGGTGTTTCAAGACTATGCGCTGTATCCACATAAAACCGTGTTCGATAACCTGGCCTTTGGCTTGAAGCTGCGCAAAACCCCGGCGGCTGAAATCGACAGCCGCGTGCGCGCCACTGCGGCGATTTTAAAAATCGATCATTTATTGCAACGCAAACCGCGTGCGCTCTCGGGGGGGCAACGCCAGCGCGTGGCCATGGGGCGCGCCATTGTGCGCAATGCAAAATTATTTTTGTTTGATGAACCTTTATCCAATCTTGACGCCTTGTTGCGCGCCGAAATGCGCACCGAAATCAAAAAATTGCATCAGCGCGTCAAAGCCACGACCATTTATGTGACCCACGATCAGGTGGAAGCCATGACGCTGGCTGAACGCATCGTGGTGCTCTCGGCCGGACGCATCATGCAAGTGGGTACGCCCGAGCAAATTTATCATCATCCGGTGTCCAAATTTGTGGCCGGGTTTACTGGTTCGCCACCGATGAATTTTTTACCCGCCGTATTGGATACGGTAGTGGGCAGCGCCTGCATCAAGTTGGGTCAAGCGAGCTTGCCGCTACCCGCCGCGCTGGCTGGCAAATTGGGCCAGAGCACAGGCCAGGCGCTGGAGTTGGGGATACGGCCGGAAGATATTTGGCTGGACGCCAAACCAGCCAATGCGGCGGACCCGGCTAACCGCGCCGCGCTCAAGGTTTCGGTGGTGGTGGTGGAACCGCTTGGCGCAGAAACCCTGGTGACCCTGCAGTGCGACACGGGAGAAATGGTGGCGCGCATGCCGCCCAATGTGCGCTTTGCGCCGGGGGCGGAAATGACCGTTTATTTCGATCTGGACAAATTGCATTTGTTCGACCCGGCCAGCGGCATGGCGCTCAATGCCACGCCTACCGCCACCCCCACCCCATAATGGAGGGCGCGATGCAAATATTGAAACGCCGGGTGGTAGGGCTTGCTGCCAGCCTGAGCTTGACAAAGACCCTGGCATGGCTGGCATGGCTGACATTGCTGGCCTTGCCGCCACGCCTGGCCCAGGCCGAAAACCGGGTGCGGGTATTTGTCGGCTCGCAGGCACGGCCCGAATTAATGCGCGAAATCTTTGCCATGTACATGCAGCAAACGCCCGGCGTCAAGGTGGAAATTGAAACCGGCGGCGCAACCTCGGAGCTGCAATCGCGCTACCTGAACATGATGCTCAGCGCCAGCGACAGCCATCTCGATGTATTTTTAATCGACATCGTGCGCCCCTCGCAATACGCTGCTGCCGGTTGGCTGGAACCGCTCGACAGCTACCTCGGCAGCGGGCGCGACAGTCTGGTCGATGCCTGGTTGCCTGCGTATCGGCGTGCCAACATCATCAACGGCAAACTGGTGGCGCTGCCTGCGTTT
Source organism: Burkholderiaceae bacterium (assembly GCA_046597185.1). Lineage (GTDB taxonomy): Bacteria > Pseudomonadota > Gammaproteobacteria > Burkholderiales > Burkholderiaceae_D > CAMBDR01. The sequence continues at coordinate 9,485 of JBKJLF010000221.1, forward strand.
GCCGACGCCCAGTTTCTCTACTACCGCAAAGACTTGTTGGCCAAATATAAACTGGCCGCGCCTACCACCTGGGAGGCCTTGGCTACCAGCGCCAAAACCGTGCTGGCGGGTGAACGCGACCCGCAACTGCAAGGCTTGAGCTTTCAGGGCAAAGCGATTGAAGCGGCGGTTTGTACCTTTTTGGTGCCTTACTGGAGTCAGGGTGGCTCGATTGGGGAGGATGGGAAATTTGGCCTGGAACCTGCCAAAGCCGAGGCGGGCCTGGCGATGTGGTTGAGCTTGTTGCAGCAAGGGGTGGTGAAAAAAAATATCGCCGAAGTGGCCACCGATGATACGCGTAAAGAATTTATGGCCGGCAAAGCTTTGTTTGCGGTTAACTTTGGCTATGCCTGGAATCACTTCCAAAAAAATCCCGATTCCAAGGCGCGTGATTTGACTGGTGTGGTCGCGTTGCCAGTGATGAAGGGCGGCGTTTCCGCCAGTTGCCTGGGGGGCTGGCAGTGGGGTGTTTCCAAATTCTCAAACAACAAGGCCGAAGCGGTGAAACTGATACGCTGGATGTCCAGCCCACAGGTAGCGAAAATACTCGCCATCAAAGGCTCCAATCTGCCGATTTTTGCTTCCGTGTATTCTGACCCCGAAGTGCTGGCCGCCAACCCCTTCTTTGCTGCCGCACTGCCTGCGGTGCTGGGGGCAAGAGCGCGTCCGGTGACGCCGGAATACCGCGCCGTGTCGGATGCATTGCGCGTCAATACCAGTGCGGTGCTGGCCGGGGCCAAAACCCCGCAGGCAGCGGTAGAGGATATTCAGGCGCGTTTTGCTCGCATTAACAGGTAGCAATGAACCAAAGCAATGAACGAAAGCAATGAGCTTTCATCCGTAAAGGAGCCAAACATGCAGCAGCGTCGTTTTTATCAGCGTCTGGTTGACCCAAGTGAAGCCACCCTGGCGTGGATTTTACTGGCCCCCGCCTGCCTGCTGTTGCTGGCGGTGGTGGCTTACCCGGTGGGGCGCTTGATTTTTGACAGTTTTTTCGATATCCGCATCACCCGTGGTGGTCAGCCGCATTTTGTGGGGTTGGATAACTACCGTTTTGCCTGGTCCGACCCGCTGTTTTGGCAAGCCCTGAAAAACACCATGATCATTACCGTCATCACCGTGCCCGCAGCGCTGATCATTGGCTTGGGCCTGGCCATGCTGGCCAATTTGCCGTTCAAATATAAATGGCCGGTGCGCTTGGCGCTGTTGATGCCCTGGGCTTTGCCACTGGCCTTTGTCGGTATGATTTTCGCGTGGTTTTTTCATAGTGAATATGGCGTAGTGAATGATATTTTGGCGCGCCTGGGTTGGGAGCCGATCATCTGGTTTAATTCCACCCCGCTCTCGTTGGGGGCGATTTGTTTGGCCACCATCTGGAAAACTTCCTCTTTTATGGCGCTGATTTTGCTGGCTGGTTTGCAAACCATCCCGGCGTCGCTGTACCAGGCGGCAGAGGTTGATGGCGCTTCACGCTGGTATCAATTTACCGACATTACTTTACCCTTGCTGCTGCCATCGATGTTGGTGGCGCTGATTTTCCGCACCCTGACCGCGATTCAATCCTTCGATATCCCCTTCAATATGGCAGGGCCGGGCGAAGAAACCAAAACCCTGGCGATGTATATCCAAAGCAATGCGGTCGATTATCTCGATATTGGCTATAGCGCGGCGCTGGCGGTGTTCATGTTCTTTTTATCGATGGCAACCACCTTTGTCTACCTTAAATATGTGGGAGCGGAAAAAGAATGACATCCTTGTTCTCATCAAAGCGTTTGCGCTGGCTGGCCGCGCTTATCGTCATCTTTAACGGTGCCGCGCCTGCCGTGTGGATTTTATTCACCTCGCTCAAGGGCGAAGCCGAGTTGACCCAACTGCCCATCACTTATCTGCCGCACGCGCCCACGCTGGCCAATTTTGTGGCGGCCTTTCGCGATCAACCCTTGCTCACCTTCTTGCTCAATAGCGCCATGGTGGCGGGCTTATCGACCGTGAGTTCGCTGTTTGTCAGCACCCTGGCCGCGTATGCGATTGCACGGTTGAACCTGCGCTATCGCAAAATCATTTTAACCGGCATTATCGCGGTTTCGATGTTCCCTTTGGTGACGCTGATGGTGCCCTTGTTTGAAATCATGCGCAGCCTGCATTTACTCAATAGCTATTGGGCGCTGGTGTTGCCCTACACGGTGTTGAATTTGCCGATTTGCACCCTGATGCTGGTGAGTTTTTTTCAGGATATTCCGCGTGACCTGGAAAACGCCGCCATGCTCGATGGCTGTACCCGGCTGGGCGCATTGTGGGGCATTGTGATTCCGCTCTCGGCCCCTGGCGTGTTTACGGCGGGCATACTCGCCTTTGTGAATGCGTGGGATGAATTTTTGTTGGCGCTGTCGATGAATTCCGCTGTCGCCTGGCGCACGCTGCCGGTTGGCATTCAAATGTATCAGGGTGAATTTTCTTTTCCTTGGCCGATTATCTCGGCGGCGCTGGTGGTGGCGTTGATTCCGGTGTTGATATTGGTGATGGTATTTCAGGAAAAAGTCGTCAGCGGTTTAACGGCGGGTGGCTTGAAAGGGTAGGGTGGGCACGATTTTGTGGCTACGCGTAAAATTTTGAACAGGAGTGTGAGCATGTCGTTTACTGCATTTCAGCAAGCGGATTTTCAACGTCTACAGCAAGTGAAACTGATCGAACAAAGCCCACAGCGCGTGCGCTTTGAGGTCGATGGCTTTGCCTTGAGCGTGCAAAGCCAAGATGCGCACACGCTACGTCTGAGTATCAATGACGGGCGTAGCACAGCGCCGGATTATAACTTGCTCATGCCCACCACCGATGCGCCGGAATTGACGCTGCTGGCCCTGCCCAATGGTTGGCAAATTCAAACCGTGGATGCCAGCGTGGGCCTGCTGCTGGAATGCGTGCCGCTACGCATCAGCTTGCTGCGCCAGGGCAAAACCGTGCTCACTTCGATTACCGATCAGCATTTTAAAGGCCGCTCGCGCTTGCCAGCGTTTGGTGTGCAAACCGAGGCACAAACTGAGGGGCAAGCCGGCCAGTGCTGGTGCGCCGCATTCGCCCTCGCCAGCGAAACCGCGGTCTATGGCCTGGGTGAAAAATACGGTCCGCTGAATAAACGCGGCCAACTGCTGCGTGGCCGCACCGAAGATGCACTGGGTGTGAACACCGAACTATCGTACAAAAACATCCCGTTTTGCTGGAGCCCGGACGGCTGGGGTGTGCTGGCGCATACCCCCGCCATTGTGCGCCATGGCGTCGGCTTTGGCCAATGGTCATACCGCAGCTATGTGCTGGAAGTGGAAGGCACCGGTCTCGACCTGTTTTTCTTCACCGGCGACCCCGCCACCATCCTCGACAGCTACAGCTCCCTCACTGGCCGCCCGGCGCTGCCACCGCTGTGGAGCCTTGGCATGTGGCTCTCGCGCGCCTACTACAAAACCCCGCAGGAAGCCATCGATACCGCCGCCGAATTACGCCGCCGCCAAATCCCCTGCGATGTCATCACCCTGGACGGGCGCGCCGCCTGGGAAGTGCGCACCCGCTTTTCCTTTGAATGGGATAAAAGCCGTTTCGATGACCCCAAACAAAGCGTGGCGGCATTGAAAGCCTACGACTTAAAAGTCTGCGTCTGGGAATACCCCTGCATTTCGATCCATAATAAATTATTTGGCGAACTCGAAGCCCGTGGCTGGTTGCTGAAAAAAGCCGACGGTAGCGCCTATGTTTTTGATTGGGTGAAAGACCCGACCGACGACCCCTTCGGCGCGGTCTTAACGCCCTTGCCGCCATCGGGTTTGCTCGACTTTACCCACCCCGAAGCCAGGCAGTATTGGGCCGATAGCCACAATGCCTTGTTTGATGTGGGCGTGGATGTCATGAAAACCGATTTTGGCGAACAGGTGGAAGACGATATGCAGGCCCATAACGGCGACAGCGGGCGGCGCTTGCATAACGTCTACCCTTTGCTGTACAACGCCTGCGTGTACCACGCCACCCAACGCTACAACGAGGCCCACGGGCGCGGCCCGGCCATGGTGTGGGGGCGTGATGGCTTTATTGGCAGCCAGCGCTACCCCATGCAATGGGGCGGCGACCCGCAAACCGATTGGGAAGGCATGGCTGCCAGTATTCGTGGTGCGCTCAGTTATGGCATGAGCGGCGTGCCCTATTATTCCAGCGACGTGGGCGGCTTTTATGGCGCGCAGCAACCCGACTCCGAATTGTATTTGCGCTGGACCGCCAACGGCATCTTTTGCTCGCACTTTCGCTACCACGGCATTGGCGTGCGCGAGCCGTGGGGCTTAGGGCCAGAAACCGAAGCCATTGCGCGTGACTGGCTGTTATTTCGCTATGCGCTGATCCCCTACATCATGGGCGCGATGGAGCAAGCGGCAGCCATCGGTTTGCCCCTGATGCGCGCCATGGCGCTGGCCTTTCCGGATGACCGCGCCGCGCGTGCGTATGAGCTGCAATATCTGTTTGGCGATGCGCTCTTGGTAGCGCCGATTACCGCCCCCGGCGGCTATACCGAAGTCTGGTTTCCGGCCGGTTCTGCCTGGTACGATTTGGGCACGGGTGAGCGCATTGAAGGCGGTCAAGCGCGCCGGGTGCATAAAACCATAGCCCAGTTACCGGTGTACGGGCGCGAAGGGCATATGCTGTGCCTGGGGCCAAAGGTGCAGCATACTGGCCAAATTGATCTGGCCCAGCCGGTGCAGCAAGTCTGGCTATTTGGCCTGCCGCGCCATGCGCCGTGTGTGATGAGCACGCATGATGCAGGCGCTGTCGATGGCCGTGGCCAGCGCATCGAAATCATCCAGGGCGAAAAAGCTCGCAAAAAAACTGACAAAAAAACCGGCAAAAAAGGCGCTAAAAAGGGCGAAAGGGAAGTGGTATGGCTCAGCGGCGTCAAGGCTGCGCAATGCCTGCCCTCAGCCGGGATGTGCGTGACTGACATCGGCCAGCGGGTGCGGGTCGAAATGATTGAAAATTGATGGATTTCTGTGGGTTTTTGCAGTGTTTTCAGCCAGGTGACGGGCGGCGTTTATTTCGCTGGAACCAATCAGCCACGTGCCCAATGCACACCAGTTGGCCGAGCAAGGCCATCAGGACACGGGTTTGCGCTGGTTGGCGAGCGGCGAGTCGTTTTCGGTTGGCATGCGCATTGCGCCTGTGGCCAAAGCGGATTTAAAATAACGGTTTTTAGAATCGGATTGGAGATTGTAACGTGACCAACCAGACCCATTACCCCAGCCTTGGCGGCCGTTTGGTCTTTATTTCCGGCGGTGCCGCCGGCATTGGTGCCGCACTGGTGCAACACTTTGCACAGCAGGGCGCGCGGGTGGTGTTTTGTGATATCGATCAGGCTGCCAGCGAGACCCTGGTGGCGCAGATCGGCGCACAGTCCGCGCCGCGCATCCATCGCCCTGAATTTTTCATCTGTGACGTGCGTGACATCAAAGCCTATCAAGCCCACCTGGCCAGTCTGGAACAACGCTGCGGCGCGATTCGGGTCTTGATCAACAACGCCGGGCGCGATGATCGCCATGAATTGGCCGAACTGACCGAAGATTATTGGGACAACTGCCTGGCGCTTAATTTGCGCCATCACGTGTTCGCGATTCAACAAGTGGCCCCCGGCATGGCGGCGGCGGGTGGTGGTTCCATCATCAATCTGGGTTCGGTTTCGTGGATGCGGGGGCGGCCCGGTTTGGTCGCTTACACTGCTTCCAAGGCGGCGGTGTCGGGCATTGCGCGCACGCTGGCGCGTGAGCTGGGCGCACAAAACATTCGCGTCAATGCGTTGGTGCCAGGGGCGATTGTCACCGAGCGGCAAGGGGCTTTGTGGTTCGACCCGGCTGATAATCAACGCTTTATCGATCTGCAATGCCTGAAATACCGGCTTGACGCCAGCCATGTGGCGCGCGCCGCGCTGTTTTTGGCCGCCGATGATTCCGATGGCATCACCGGGCAAAATCTGATTGTGGATGCGGGCTTGGCGCAGGTGGCGGTGTTTGGTTAGCGCTCAGCGCCACCGTCCTCACTGATCACCCCAACCATGATCCAGCTATCAATCACCCGCAATGCGCGCCAATCAATGCTGGCAGCCATGCTTGATCCATCCTTGTTGCGCAATGGCACGCGGCTTGTGACTGTTACGCCATCGGCTATCAATGCATCAAACATCGCCGTCAATTGGTCTTTACTGCCAAGGCCCCATTCGCTCAGATCCAGCCCCTCCAGCTCTTGCTTGTCATAACCGGACATCCGGCCCAGCGTTTCATTGGCATCGATCAACTGCAGGGTCGTGCGATCGAGCAAACATATCCCTTGCCCGATCACATCCATGGCGCTACGAAAGCGCAGTTGTGCCAGATCCGGACGGCGGCGGTCGGTGATTTCCACGCCGATCCCGCGGTAGCCGACAAAACGGCTGGCCGAATCAAACATCGGCTCGCCGCTCACTTGCAGATACTGAACCGTGCCATCAGGGTTATGGCGGCTGTAGACAAAATCAACGAAGGGGTTGCGGCTGGCAATATTGGCTTCCAGCAGCGCGCGTTCGTCGGCATTCCAGCGCCCCGCCAGCAGGGTGTTTTTACCCTGGCTGCCATCGGCTTCAATGCCGAGCATTTCCAGCACCGGCCCGGAGATTTTGGTGAAATTGCCGTGCGCGTTTTGCTCCCAATACCAGTCCGATGAGAGCTCGGTAAAACTCTTGAAGCGGGCTTCGCTTTCGCGTAATTCGGCGGTACGCTCCAGCACGGTTTGTTCCAGCACTTTATTGTAGTTCGCCAACTTTTTATATAAGAGCCGTACTTCCAGCATATTGTGGATGCGGGTTTGTACTTCGACCAGCTCAAATGGTTTGCTCACGAAATCCTTGGCACCCGATTGCAAGGCCAGCAGTTTGTGCCCCGGTTGTGCCGTGATCACCAGGACCGGCAAATAACTGCTCGGGTCCTGTTTTTTCAACGCCGCCATGACTTGAAAACCGTCCATTTCGGGCATTTGCAAATCGAGCAAAATCAGGTCGTAATGATGCCCCGCATGCAAGGGACAAACGGCGCGCGGGTCCATCGTCGATGTGATGTTGGTGTAGCCGACACCTGCCAGCATTTTTTCCAGCAGCATGACATTGGCTGGCAGATCATCCACAATCAGGATGTTGGCGTTGAGAATTTCGGATGCTTCAATCATTTTATTCTTTCGGAAAAACACACATCGTTATATTGGGGGATCAAGTTATCCGGGTTTTGATCGATTATCAGATACTATTGTAGCGGCGATTCGCCAGAGCTGATGGCAGCTTCAGCATGGGCCAACGCGGCATCAATGGCATCCATCAATTCATCCACGATAATCGGCTTGGTCAGGTAGCGGAAAAATCCGGATTCCAGCCCACGCGCGATGTCAGCCGGAATGGCGTTGGCCGACAGTGCCATCACCGGGATGTGCGCCATCTTCGGGTCTTCACGCAAAATGCGCAAGGCTTCAAAACCACTGATGCCAGGCAAATTGATGTCCATCAAAATCACGTTCGGTTTGGCGCTGCGCGCCAATTGCACACCGGAATGGCCATCAATGGCCGAGAGCAAGTTTAAATCGGTACGCCGTGCAATCAATTGTTCGACCAAGGCCAGATTGGCCGGATTGTCTTCAACATACAGGATCGTGCGGCGCGGTAATGGCGGATTGGTCTGGCTGACATCCAGTTGATCGGCTTTGGCCATGCCCGCGTCGCTAAACTTTGCCTCAGGTGCCAGTGATCCACTGAATTCAAACCAGAATACGCTGCCGACACCGACACTGCTTTCGACCCCGATCATACCGCCCATCAATTCCACCAGTTGTTTGGTGACCACCAGCCCGATGCCGGTGCCCTCTTTGTTGCTGGTTTCTTGCCCGAGCCGGTTAAATGGCTGGAATAATTGCGCCAATTGTGCCGGGGCCAGACCGGCTCCGCTGTCGGTGACGCTCAGCCTTACCCGATTGGGCTCGCTATGCGTGCATTGGATGATGACGGTGCCGCCATCCCGGTTATATTTGATCGCATTCGAGAGCAGATTGATCATGATCTGCTTGACCCTGGTGAGGTCGGCAAAAATATACAGCGGCGCATCATGGTGCGGAAAAGTCATGGTGATGCCGCGTTTGTCCGCTTGCGGCTTGATCATGGCATGGCAATCTTCCAGCACATCCGAGAGCGACATCGGTTCCATCGAAACCGTTGCTTTGCCCGATTCGATCATCGCCAGATCGAGAATTTCATTGATCAGCCGCAGCAAATACCAGCCCGCCTGTAAAATCTGATCGATCGAGAGCTTTTGGGCCGGGCTTGGCGGCGGTTTTTCGGAGGCCATTAACTGGGCAAAGCCCAGCACCGCATTCAGCGGCGAGCGCAGTTCATGGCTCATGCTCGATAAAAATTCGGACTTGGCCAGATTGGCCTTGTCCGCTGCTGCCTTGGCGCTCACCAACTCAAGATTATTCACTTGCAGCACATGCTCAAATTGCTTGCGCTCGGTCATGTCACGCGCCGCCGCAAACACGCCTTGCAGCTTGCGGTCGCGGTCATGGAAAGTGGTTGCATTCCAGGATACGACGGTTTCCTTGCCGTTGCGGGCGTGCGCGGTCAGTTCATAATTGGTGACTTTCCCTTCGCGTAACACCCGGTTGATACCGACTTCGGCCCGTTCCGGGTCGGTAAAGTAGTTTTTGCATGGCGCACCGATCAATTCGTCGCGGGTACAGCCGGTCAGGATTTCCATTTGCTGATTCACGTCGGTGATGATGCCGCGCGGGTTGGTGGTCATTAACGCATCGATATTTGATTCGATCAGGGAGCGGGTGTAGAACTGCTGATCGCGCAGGCGCAGATCGA
>JBKJLF010000298.1:0-3073 GCA_046597185.1 Burkholderiaceae bacterium
CCGAAGTTGGACTCGAACCAACGACCCCCTGATTAACAGTCAAGTGCTCTAACCAGCTGAGCTATTCAGGCAAGGCGCGTATTTTGCGTTGATAGCGTTGTTACGTCAACCTTTTGCGTGTTTTTTCATCAGCATTATTGGAAAACTGCGAGTTGAAAGCATTGCGCACTCGATTTGTATCGGTTTTTAAAACCTCGGGAATTATTTTGCACAAGTGCTCTGCGCGGCTAATGCGGTCGCAGGAGCATCGCGAAGCCCGCCGGTATTACTCATGATCAGTGATCTGGCTTTACCTGGGCCCCGGCCATCGCATTGGGTAAAACTTACATTACTGCCGGCATTGCCAGCATTTCCTTGAAATACGATACGGGTGCGACCAACAGTACTGTGTAGACGCACTTCGCCTTCCAGTGCCTGAACCGTATTCACTAATTTCTCGTCTGTTTCGCGTTCGCGGTTACTGTTTTGATCCATGTACACGATCCAGCCATCGCTCCAATCAATGGTGTCATCGCAGCTTTCTCCATTCTTGCTGGGGCAGAGCACGGCTTTGGTACCGGTAAAACTGGCTCGGCTGGCAGCCTGCATCAGGCTATAAAGCAATTTGGACCTGGCATCGGCTGAACGTGCGGCCTCGAGTCCGCTGCTGGCGGCTGGAATAGCGATACCAAATAACAAGAAAGCCACTGCACAAGCGATCATCGTTTCCAATAAGGTAAAACCGGTTTGTTTTTTCATAAGACGCTCCATGTGAATGAAGCCAGTCTCGCTAATTGCGTAAAGCGGACCTATCGGAAAGCCCATTGATTTGACGTAGGGTCTTTCCTACCTGCTGCGGCAAATCGCCAAGGTTTATACTGGCGGATTGGAAAACTTGAAGCTGCCCATGTCTGATCAATTTGAACTGGTATCGCCGTTCGAACCCGCCGGTGATCAACCGCAGGCGATAAAGCGTTTAATCGAAGGCTTCGAAGCAGGCTTGGCGCATCAAACTTTGCTGGGCGTTACCGGCTCGGGTAAAACTTTCACGATTGCCAACATGATTCAAGCGGTACAAAAACCGACACTGGTATTGGCACCGAATAAAACATTAGCGGCACAGTTATACGGCGAATTCAAAAGTTTCTTTCCCAATAACGCAGTCGAATATTTCGTCAGTTATTACGATTACTATCAGCCCGAAGCCTATGTCGCATCGAGCGATACCTTCATCGAAAAAGATTCCAGCATCAACGAACATATCGAGCAGATGCGCTTGTCGGCCACCAAGGCTTTGCTTGAACGACGCGATGTGATTATCGTGGCAACGGTTTCATCGATCTATGGTCTTGGCGATCCGAATGAATATTTCCGGATGTGTTTGCATTTGGTGCGTGGTGATAAATTGGATCAGCGTGAGTTGATTCGTCGACTTACCGAAATGCAATACACCCGCAACGATACCGAATTGCGCCGCGCCAATTATCGTGTGCGCGGAGAAGTGATTGATATTCATCCGGCCGAGTCGGATAACGAAGCAGTTCGCATTGAATTATTCGATGGTGAAATTGAAAACATTGCCCGGTTTGATCCGCTGACTGGCGAGGTGTATCAGAAACTGCCGCGCTACACGCTGTACCCAAAATCGCATTACGTCACCACGCGCCGCACCGTGTTGGATGCCATTGATACCATCAAAGCGGAAATGAAAGAGCGGGTGGAATATTTCTACAAAGAAAATAAATTGGTCGAAGCGCAGCGTTTGGCACAGCGTGTGCAATTTGATATCGAAATGATGGCGGAAGTCGGTTTTTGTAGTGGCAACAAAAACTATTCGCGACATCTCACGGGCCATATGCCAGGCGAACCGCCGCCGTGCCTTTATGATTATTTGCCGCCGGATGCTTTGCTCGTCATTGACGAATCACACGTCACCATCCCGCAACTGGGCGCAATGTACAAAGGTGATCGTTCGCGTAAAGAAACCTTGGTAAATTTTGGTTTTCGTTTGCCATCGGCACTCGATAATCGGCCGCTGATGTTTGAAGAATGGGAGCGCCGTGCCCCGCGTGCAGTGTATGTGTCGGCAACACCGCGTGATTACGAAATTCAACATTCCGGCGAGCAAGTGATTGAGTTGGTTGTCAGGCCGACAGGCTTGATTGATCCGATGGTGGAAATTCGTCCGGTCGCAACGCAGGTAGATGATCTTTTATCGGAAATACACAAGCGGGTTGCGATGGGTGACCGTGTGTTGGTAACAACACTAACCAAGCGCATGTCAGAAAACCTGACTGATTATTTAGCAGAGCATCAGGTCAAAGTTCGCTATTTGCATTCGGATATTGAAACCGTCGAGCGCGTTGAAATTATTCGTGATCTGCGATTGGGTGTATTCGATGTGGTAGTTGGGATCAACTTGCTGCGTGAAGGTTTGGATATGCCGGAGGTTTCACTGGTGGCCATTCTCGATGCGGATAAAGAAGGCTTTCTGCGATCAAAAGGCTCGCTGATTCAAACCATTGGCCGTGCGGCACGAAACGTACGCGGCCATGCCATTTTGTATGCCGATAAAATGACCAAATCGATGCAGGCAGCCATCGATGAAACCGATCGTCGTCGCAAGAAACAGGTGGAATACAATCTTGAACACGGCATCGTGCCAACTACTATCATCCGGGAAATCACCGATGTGATGGAAGGTGCACGTCCGGAACTGGCGATCATTAAAAACAAGCTAGGCCAGAAAATAGCTGATGCCACTGCCCAATATCACATAATGAGCCCTGCGAAAATTGCTGGCCAGTTGAAGCAATTGGAAAACCAGATGTACAAGCATGCACAGGATCTTGAGTTTGAGAAAGCGGCGCAAATCCGTGATGAGATTCAGCGGCTGAAGGTTTTGATGATACAAAATGCCTGAAAATCAGCTTTTGGTTGCCGACAAGCCTGTTCTGGCTTAGAATTCACCTCCCAAACGGGCGGTTAGCTCAGCGGTAGAGCACTACCTTGACATGGTAGGGGTCACAGGTTCGAACCCTGTACCGCCCACCACTCTTCAATGAGTGGATGAATCACAAAACGTAATCAACAA
>JBKJLF010000316.1:0-4113 GCA_046597185.1 Burkholderiaceae bacterium
CATCCAAGCTGCCGGGTCGCCCATGCGGGCCATCAAGGAGATTTTTTCGCGCAAGGTGCGCACCTCCGGTACGCGATCCAATCCCACAACCTTGCCCAATTCCCCAGGCGGAATGTGACGCAACCCTTCCGGTCTGCGAATGCGCGCCAATGCCATGAAGCCAAGGATCAACAGGATGTGCAGGCAGCTATAAAACCCTTTGGGAAGCTTGAGATATTTGCCAATGCCTGTGAACAGACCGTTGGCACATAACACTGGTAACCCCGTTAGAAGGCCGGCCATCGGCACATCGCAGGTGGCCTCAAACCGGGTCGCACCGCTCTGGGCAAGCCCCACTGCCGCGGCCATTCTTTCATCAGCGTGCGGTGTGGCATGGCCAAGGGTTTTGCTTTAAGGTGGCACGCCCGTACATGCCCGTGATGCATTAGACTCGTCAGCACAAATCGCTCACTTTGCTTGTCATCCAGCGCGTGGTCAAAGTAGCTATCCGATCCTATAAAGTACGTAACCCGACCGTCTTTCGTAAGGATGCTTAGCATGTCACCTATTCTCACTGCACCATCTGGAAAACCAGGAAGGAACTGTTGTTTTAGCATTGCGGCCTCCTTTGTGTAAAATACATTCAACTCTACACCAATGGCGGGTTAGATTCACGGTACGAACACTATTTCCTAAAAATAGAGATTACGCCGCCAAGGGATCAGGAAGTCTGAACATGGGAAGAGTCAACGCGATCCAAGCAGGCGTGAAAACGATTCCTGACCGTGCGGCTCGATTTTGTTCTTTTGGCGGGTTCTTTCGCAAGAGAACTGCATCCACGTCGGAACCTGCACGATGTCCGAACCAAAATAAGAGTCCAGTCCCGCCACCGATTGCCAAACAGCCGAGAAAAATAGCCCAATCCGGGCCGACAAGCAGCCACAATGACGCTACGATGAGCGGTGATAGCACATGAACGCTCTCTTCCGCTAGTGAGCCCAATGCGTGCAGCGCTTTACGTTCGGCCTCACTTGGTGCGATGAGCGACCAAATTGAGCGCACCACTGTGCCATTTACTGAGGCAAGCGCCGCGCCCAAACAAACCAACGACGTGCCGATCCATGCATTGGCGGCAAAGTGAAAAGCCGCAAAACCAAGCGCTATTGCGATGCCTGGCTTGCCCAGCAAAGTTCGGTACGAAATGGCTTTATGGAGCACAAATAGCCTTTGGTTCAGCGAATGGTTGAAAAATGCCTGCGTCACTCCAAACATGCAGTAATTGCATGGCATCCTGTGCTTGAATCTGATATGCCGGGGAATCAAATTCCTGGGCTTCGATAATCAGTGTACCCTTGCTGCGACGAGGGGAAACACGACCGACAATGCGATTTCCGACCAGGATGGGTACAAAATAGTGTCCGAAAGTGCGCTTTGCGGCAGGCTTGTAGGCCTCCAACAAATAGGCTTTGCCGAACAGGCGTTGAAGGCGCGGTCTGTACCATACCAATGAGTCGAAAGGAGAAAGTGGCACCACTTTCGCGGCAAGTGCGTATTCGCGGTAGGTGCCGATACGGCTGGTAGAAACCGCGTCGCCAATCCACAGCAGCCAATCAGCGGCAATGCGTAATGGCGATATACGTTGCCAGCCAGTGCCGGTGCCGTCGGCGAAGTCTTTGGTAGTGACAACATTGCGTTCATTTAATAGTGACGTAACGGTTTTTATTGACTCGGAATCAACCAACGGCCCCCGCCAGCCGTTCGCGCGCAGCTTGCGGCGCCTAAATGCAAACCACGGCCAAAGATGCATCGGTACCATTGCCATAGCGTGGGCTGGATAGGCAAAGACTTGATATGAGGGGGGCGTTGCCAAAAGCGTCTTGGCGTCATGCAGCGTTGCCCCGCGTGACAAACAAACCAGCTCGTGCGATTCCCTAATTGCCTTAAGCGGATCGACCTGAAGGCACTTCACATGTGCAAAGACCTGCTCAATAGAAGCCGCATGAACGTCTAAGCCTTGACTGGCGACTGCAATAGTTCGCGCTTGGTCTTGCGATAAATTTACCGTCATTATGTTGCGGAAAAAGTGACATTAAAGGGCAATCTTGGGGATTGTTGCCCCCAAAAAGATGGGCCGTTCGTTATAATGCAACCAACTCAATGGGTGAGAAGGCTTCTCACTTATTGGGTAGCGTAGGCAAAAAAGACGCATGTACACCAAATTACACCGCTAAACCCCAGATCGATGGTTTGATTCCTTCATCCATCATAGCAAATTTATCAGTCCACTATGCATACAATGGCAACAATGGGAACCACAGCCTACAAGGTGCATTTATGAACACAGCACTCCTCAACCTGCCGACTGGCGCAGCACTCGAACGCGAGATTAATGAAATCGAAGCATACACGCATGACGAGCGCATACGCCAAACGATGACCGAACGCATCGCAATAGCCAACGATCCTAATACGGTATTGATCCCGCACACGGAAGTTTTTGCGCAATCACGCATCCGTCTCATGGCAGGGCTTACCAAAAGCAATGAGTAAAGTCGCGATTGTGTGGCTGACCGAGGCAGGCTTGGAAAAAAGATGAAATCATCAACTACATCGCCGCACGCAACGTGCTGGCAGCACTAAGAATTGGAAATTCGGGGAGTTCGGCTTCGCCACAAGAAGGATCAAGCAAAATCAAGGCCGCCAAATCATCGGGCATTCGCGCAAGGTGTCGTCTACACGAATCAGCATGATGCTATCCATATTTGGTCGCCAAAACGCGTAATATTGCGTATCACCCAGCGCGAAGTTACCATTGGTTTCGACGCGGATGGCATCGACCAAGCCCAGATCAAGTTCATAGCGGAACAGTTCGCGGTACGCATGCACGCGGGTACTAGCGTCTGCGCCTAACTGCAAGAATAGCGCGTGTGGCGTTACGAGCGCGCTTAGCTCACCTTGCGCGTTGGCGCGATAGCTTGACCATGGGTATTCTGCCGGATGTTCCAGCATATTGGCGCGCGCCCTATTTATCGTGCGCGGCGCGTTTTTACTTGACCAGCCTGCCGATGCTGTACTAATATTGGTACAAATTTCTTGGAGTTAAACATGAAAGCCTTCAACTACAGTTATACCCGAGCCAATCTTACCGCCGTCATGGACAAGGTTGGCGATGACCGTGCGCCAGTACTAATTACCCGCCAAAAAGGCGAGCCAGTGGTCATGATGTCGCTGGCCGATTACAATGCCATGGAAGAAACTGCCTACCTCTTGCGCAGCCCCAAAAATGCCACTCGTCTGACCCAGGCGATTGCAGAACTGGAAGCGGGCCGGGGTAGGGTGCGGGAGTTGCTGGATGCGACTTGAGTGGGCCGCACAGGCTTGGGAAGACTACCTGTACTGGCAGCAGGCGGACAAGGCCATGTTAAAGCGCATCAACACCCTGATCAAAGACTGCTGCCGTTCCCCCTTCGATGGCATTGGCAAACCGGAGCCGCTGAAACACCAATTAACCGGTTATTGGTCGCGCCGCATCAATGAGGAACACCGTTTGGTCTACGCCTGGACTGAAGATTGCCTGAAAATCGTCCAGTGTCGCCAGCACTATTAGTATTCAATATCAATATGGATAACAAACTAATCGGTTTCAAGTTGCATCGTGGAAACCCGTCGTCCAGTTTGGGCCGTTCGTTATAATGCAACCAACTCAATTGGTGAGAAGGCTTCTCACTTATTGGGTAACGTGCAAGCGGAAATAAATGCCTTCGCCAAATCATCGGGGCATTCGCGCAAGGTGTCGTCTACACGAATCAGCATGATGATATCCTTATTTGTTTGGCTACTGTTAGTCGCCCACTAGCTCACGCAACACATGTGGATGCGCCATCGCGACGCAATGTTTGGGCAGCACGGGACGGTTGGCGTCGGCCTTGTTCCCACTCTTGCAAAGTACGCGCCGAAACGCCAAGCAAGGTCGCGAATTGGATTTGGGTCAAGCCCGATTTCTGCCGTGCCACCAACACTGGCGAATGCACTACCGTACCCATGTCAGCATTCATTTCTTGGATTGACGCCAATAATTTTTCACCGAGTGCTTGGCCTGTGATGACTTCGTTATTTGCCATGGTCGATTGCCTC
>JBKJLF010000350.1:0-9438 GCA_046597185.1 Burkholderiaceae bacterium
GAGCAATGCGGCAATGGTTCGCGCGCCTTCGTAAAATTTGTGGTGGAACAAGGCTTGACCCAAAAGCGCAGCATTCGGGTCGCCACCATGAAGGGCGTA
Source organism: Burkholderiaceae bacterium (assembly GCA_046597185.1). Taxonomy (GTDB): domain Bacteria; phylum Pseudomonadota; class Gammaproteobacteria; order Burkholderiales; family Burkholderiaceae_D; genus CAMBDR01. The sequence goes on from JBKJLF010000350.1 coordinate 100, forward strand.
ATCGAACCATGCCTGACCGATGATGGCAATGTGTGCGTGAATATGGGCGCGCCGCGTTTTAGCGATATTTCGTTCGAGCCTAAGGGTGCCACTCCGCAAACCCAGGGCGCGGCGCAACTTTGGCCCTTGCAACTGGCGCATGGCCAGGTTTGGATCAGCGCGGTATCGATGGGCAACCCGCATGCGGTGCAAGTGGTTGAGGATGTGGATCTGGCCCCGGTCACGGCCAGCGGGCCTGAGATTGAACATCACCCGTATTTTCCGGCACGGGTGAATGCGGGCTTTATGCAGGTGCAGGACAGGCATCATATTGCCTTACGCGTGTTTGAGCGCGGTGTGGGTGAAACCCTCGCCTGCGGCACGGGCGCGTGCGCGGCGGCGGTGGTGGGGATACAGCGTGGTTTGCTCGATAGCCCGGTGTCGGTGGCCATGCGGGGTGGCACGCTCAGTATTGCTTGGGCCGGGGGTGAGGAGCCGGTGATGATGACAGGGCCAGCGGTGAGTGTGTTTGAAGCTGAGATTGAGGTGCCGTGCTAAACAGCGTTAATTTCGCGCTTGCAGGGTTGCAGTCAATTCTATATGATGAATGCATCGAATGCATTTTTATGGAGTGATGCAATGGCAATGTTAACCGTGCGCAATCTGCCTGACGAAGTACACCGCGCATTGCGGGTGCGCGCCGCCGTGCATGGGCACAGTACCGAAGCCGAAGTGCGCGACATTCTGGCTGCCGCCAAACCGGAGACCCGTGTTCGCATGGGGGAGGCGCTCGCTCAATTGGGCCAGGAGATTGGTTTTGGTAACGAGGATTTTGCTGTCTTCGATCAAGTGCGCGACAAAACGCCAGCCGAACCGATGAGGTTTGAATGATTGTTCTCGATACCAACGTCGTTTCGGCGGCGATGAAGCGTGTGGCTTCGCGCGATACGGCACCGTATGAAGCAGCGGGCGTCACGGTGATTAATCCGTGGCAGGTGTAAAGGAATTCCGAAAAAGCAATGGGTATTGACATAGATATTTGGTTGGCAAGTGCGGGGCTTTGCCTGAGCTTGAATGCCATACAAATTTGCGCTACATTTAAGGCGTTAACCTGGGAGTTCTTCATGGCCAAAACTATCACACAAACTTTTCACACCGAAGCGGCATTTGCCGATGCAAGTGCCATGGCCGAGCGGATTGCATTTCTTTCCAAGGCATTGGCGGCGCAAAGCCTGGCCACCAGCGAAGAGCTTGACGGCACGCTGGCGGATGGGCTTGTTTAATTTGGCACCGATTTTTATCGACATCGAAGCCAGCGGCTTGCATTTTGATTCTTATCCAATCGAAGTTGCCGTCTTGGTCGAGGGAAAAATGCATGCCTGGCTGATTCAGCCGGAACCGGGCTGGACTTATTGGGCTGAGCAGGCTAAGGCACTGCATGGGCTTTCGCGTGATTTTTTGCAAACCCATGGCTTGCCTGTCAGAGAAGTGGCGCAGCAATTGAACCGGGTGTTGGCTGATACGGATGGCGTGGTCTATTCCGATGCCTGTGCCTGGGATGAAGATTGGATCAATACCCTGTTTCATGCGGCGGATGAAATACGGCTGTTTCATGTTTTGCCAGTGGATGAATTGTTTGCGGCGCAAGAGATGACGCGCTTTTTGCGGGTTTTTGCGCAAGTGCAGCAAAGCGGGCAATTTCGCCGCCATCGGGCAGCGGGCGATGTGGCGGCGCTTGATGCGGCTTGGCGGCAGATTCGTAGAGGTGGATGCTAACGAGCGCAGAGCTGTCAACGACCATGATTATCCAGTAACCCTGAATCGTCATACCCGATCATCGCCTCCGGGCTACGGTTATCAAGATCTGGCGCGGCTGCGCATTGGGCTGCGATTTGCATCAGTCTGTCTGCTGAAATTTTGGGTGTCAATAGTCTGGATGCCCAAGCGGCGGCGAAGGTAAGCGTTGCGAAAGTAAAAATGGAACTTGGTAATACGTCAGGCATAAAATGGTTCAGGGGCATAGGTGAATACGTGATTGATTGGGGGCCTGGGTATCGCATCTATCTGGCGCAAGACGGGAAGGACTTAATCGTCCTTTTTGGTGGAAGTACAAAAAAAGGCCAGCAAAAAGCGATAGACACCGCCATTGAACTGTTTGAAGAGTACAAACAACGAAAGAAAGGGATTAAAAAATGACACTGACAAGAGATTTTCCGGCATACCGTCGCTGAGCGTGCGTCACATGATACTGAATTCGCTACTGCGCTCTTAAATGAGGCGGGTTCCCATGCCGCGCTGCCGCCGGGTACGTCCAGCATAATGCGCAGGCAGGTGCCAGTGGCGCTGTCCCACAGGCGGGAGGTGCCATCAATGGATGCGGAAATGATTTGGCTGCCTTGGGCCACGAAGGCGCAAGCGATAACGCGGACTTCATGCCCGATAAAAGTCATTTTGCAAGCGCCTGTGCTGGCGTCCCACAGCTTTACTGTACCATCACCGGATGCGGAGAGTACTTGCTGGCCGCTGGGCGAGAAAGTGCAGGCGGTGACAAGTCCGGCATGCCCGTTAAATGGAGTAATGCATGCGCCAGTGGCAAGCTGCCAAAGCTTGAGGCTGCCATCATAAAACCCAGAGAGCGCTTGCTGCCCGTCTGGCGAAAATGCGCAAGCAACAACACTGGCCCAATGCCCTGGCAGGCTGGCAATGCATGTGCCGCTGGCAGTGTCCCAACACTGCAGGTTGCCATTCTCATCGCCGGACAACACCAGAACTTTCGACTCGGCGGGTAAAAAGGCGCATGCGATAAACCCGGCACAGTCCATTGCCACGCTACGCAAACATGCGCCGCTGGCAAGTTGCCACAGTTTAATCACGCCATTACCACTTACGCAAAACCATTGCAAACCGTCTGCTGCCAACGCACCAGCGCGCAAAGTACCCGCACCCCTGGCAAATTGCAACAGGCATGCCGCGCCATCCAGTTGCCATAGCCTGAGGGTTTGGTCATTGGATGCAGACAGCACTTGCGGTGAGTGTGGCGCAAAGGCGCAAGCCGATACACCGCCCTGTTGGGTAATAAAACTGTACAAACAAGTGCCTGGTGCATAGGCAGGTGCCCGTAGCGGCATCCCACAATTTAAGCGTACCATCCCAGGCACCCGAGAGCACTTGCAAGCCATCGGGCGAAAAAGCGCAACAGGTCACAACATCCACATGCCCTTGCACAAACTGCAAGCCCATCCCCGTCAAGGGCAATGGCGACACCAAGTCTGGCAGCAGTGGCCGCTGCAGCCAACCCGCAGTATCTGCTCCCTGCCATTGGCTACCCACATGGCTGCAATGCAAAAACTCGCTTTGCACCAGCACCGCATCAGTAAAATCCGCACGATCCAGCCGCACTTGCCAAAAGCGGCTGCGGCGCAAGCAGGCGCGCCCGCAGGCAAGTCGCCTTGCTGGCCACCCCCGCCCATGGTTGGCTTGGCCAGATAGCCTGATGCCAGCAAGGCATGCACCACTTGCGCCGCATTTTGCGCCGCAGCGGCAACCGTCTCTGCCAGCGAGAACAGCGCATCATGCACCGCCTTGATACTGCTGCTGCCATCTTCTTCCAGCAAAGCCAGCAATTGCTACGCCAGTTGGCGCACCGCAGGGCTAAGATCGGCCTCAAATTGGCGCAGCGCATTGTGGGCCTAGGCGCGGGTGAGTTGGACTAATTTGGGCATGACAGCCTCCAGAAACGATATGAAAATCAAGATGTGTATGAACTATACCCCGACTCTGGCTTACTGCAAAGTATTATTGGTTGTATTGAGGTTGTATTGAGGTTGTATTGAATTTTGAGATCAAAAACCACTGCCGCCACAAAAAAATAACAGGCCAGTCCGATTTCAAATCGTCCTGACCTGCCAAATTACCCACCACTTTTTATTATTATTTTTCCAACTTTACTTTTTACCACTGGCGCTACTGGCACTGGCAACAGGGGTACAGCTCGCATCCACCGTCACATTCACCTGGGTAGAATTATTGCCTTCGTTGGATTCCACCACCGTGTTGTCCGCATCCACCCTAAGGCTCACCACATTGGCACCCGGTGCCAAATACGCCTGGGTCGTAATCGGTATGGTTTTACCTTTATCCAGAGTGAGGCCAGTTTGCTGGCTAATCACGGTGGCACCACTATAAATCCGATTCAAAAAGGCCCCGGCTGCCGCATTGCCGGTGTTGCTGACGTAGTAATTCACATTGAAGGCGCATTTGCCGTTGGAAGTGAGGAACGCATCTTCCGCTTTCAAGGTTATGCTGCCACCCCAAGGCACAAACTTGCGCCCTGGGCCTGCCGAATTACCACCCAATAAAATGCCTTGTGGGCTGGATAATTCGGCTTTGGGTGTCGGTGCGGGATTGCAATCGCCCTTCACTTTGACTTTGATGGCAGGTTTATTATTGGTTTCATCACTTTCAGCGATGACGTTGCCGGAATCGAGTTGCAACTGAAATTGCGACACGCCCAGCGGCAAATAGGCAGCGCCAATAAATTTTTTGGCTTGACCCGCTGGCAAAGGCTGGGCACCAATCGCATTATCGATGATCACTTCCACCCCATTGGCGGTCATGGTGTTGATAAATGGTAGCGCCGTTGCAGCCGTGCCTTGATTGGCCATATAGTAAATCACATTAAAGGCGCATTTGCCTTCCCACATGGTGACCGAATCGGCCTTGGTCAATTCCACGCTACCACCCCAAGGCACAAATTTGCCGCCCACCCCGGTATTAAAAGCACCCCCAACCACCACACCGCCCGGGCTGACCAAATCAGGCTGGGCTGCCATGGCCAAATTCGCACCAGTTGCAGCCACTAAAACAGTCGCCATTGCAGAAATAATTTTATTTTTGATATTCATGATTTTCTCCTGGAATCCACCCACTATCGATTTTCGCAGTGGTTGTGGTGATACCTTCCCTACAGCAAATGTCGTGCCATGCGGCAATATCAGGAAATGGCCGGACTGACTTACAATCCATGTCGCGGCATGCGCAAACTCTGTCACCGCACTGACAAAATTTGTCAATTCAACCCCTTGCCATGCAGCCCCATGGCAAACCGCAGCATCTGCCAGCGTGGAATCTGGCCCAGGATCAAATGCTATAATTCACAACCTTACTTGTTGATGCCCCCCGGATCATGAATTCTGCCCCCGCACGTCCCCCATTTACCAATCCGCTACCCGGCGTTCCCTCGATCGAGTCACCCTTTTTTGAGACGATTTTTGCCGATGCCGATGATGTGACGCAACAATTGGCGCGCCAAATGCAGCAATATGGCTTTGCCGTGATTCAATTTCCCGACGATCAATTTGAAGCCCTGGCCGCCACCATCCAAACCAATTTAACCCCCCGCTATGACGCTGCAGCATGGGATGCCTTTCGCGCCGGCGGCGCAGCCGATTTGCGCCAGCGTGATGCCTGGCGTTATGAACCAGCGGTGCGCCGCATCGCCGCCAACCCCTTGATTATTGAGGTCTTGAGCAAACTCTACGGCGCGCGCGCATGGCCGTTTCAAACCTTGAACTTTCCGGTCGGCACGCAGCAAAGCGTGCATTCGGACGCAGTACATTTTAGCTCCGTGCCGGAGCGTTTCATGTGTGGCGTGTGGCTTGCGCTGGAAGATGTAACAATCGACAACGGCCCCCTGTTTTACTACCCCGGCAGCCACCGCTGGCCCATTTATACCAATGAACATATCGGCCGTTGCCTCTCCACCCTGCCCCGGCAAGCCAGCCAGGTGCCGTTTGAACCGCTGTGGCAAGCCCTGATCGAAACCCACGGCGTAACACGGCACCCGTTTCTGGCCAAAAAAGGCCAGGCCCTGATTTGGGCGGCCAATCTGTTACACGGCGGCAGCCTGCATTTGAATCGACAGGCGACACGTTGGTCGCAAGTGACGCATTATTTCTTTGAAGATTGCGCCTGGTACACGCCGCTGTTTTCTGACCCGTTTTATGGCCAAATCTACTTTCGCAAACCCGTCAATATCCAAACCGGACAACCCATGCAACCCAGTTATGCAGGCTGGCCGATACCCGAGCACTTTATCGCAGCCACCCATTCCACCCAGCCAGACGGCCCCTGGGCATTTAACCCCGAGCAATATTTAGCCGCCAACCCGGATGTTGCAAAGGCGGGTATTGATCCGTTGGAACACTATTTACGCCATGGGCATGAAGAACGGCGAAATTTGCAATATTAATCACGAATTACATAATATAATGATAAAAAAGGCCGCGTCCCCAGCTCGATAGCCCATTTAAAACAAACCATTTTTTCACCATACGGAAACACAATGATCCGTGATACTGATAAGCCGTCGGCTACCGACCTGTCCACACTACGCCAGCGCGCCCTCGGCTGCGCGCCTGTTGCGGATACGCTGGAACCTATACCGCTCACGCCACAGGCCATGCAAGCCCTGGTGCATGAATTACAGGTACATCAAATCGAACTGGAAATGCAAAACGAGCAATTGCGTCAGTCCCAGATGAAATTGGAAGAAACGCACCAGCGTTATCTCGATTTGTATGAATTGGCCCCGGTTGGCTATTGCACCACCAATGCCCAGGGTCAGATCATTTCCGCCAACCTGACTGCCGCCGCCATGCTAGGCGTGCCGCGCGCAAAATTGTTGCATATCCCTTTCACACGCTTTATCGCGCGCGACGATCAGGATAATTTTTTCTTGCTGCGCAACCAATTGCAACATACCAACCCAACGCAAACCGCTATCGCTCTCGATTTGCGCATGGTGAGGCCAGGTGCTACCCCTTTTGGTGCGCATCTTAGCATCACCATACAAGAAGATGCCCAGCAAAGAATCGTGCTCTGCCACTGAACCCAAACAGCGAGCTTACCTGGGAAAAATCCAGATATCCGGCCAACACTTGTTGGGCGTGATCGACGGTATTCTGGATTTCTCGAAAATTGAAGCGGGCAAAATGCGCTTGCACCCAGTCGATTTTGATTTGCATCCCATGCTGGAAAAACTGCGCCACATCATGGGGGTCAAGGCGACGGAACGAAATTTACGCCTGCTGATCGAAATCGACCCGCAACTCCCGGCCCGACTCCATGGCGACCCACTCAGACTGAGCCAAATACTGATCAACTTCGTCAACAATGCGATTAAATTTACCGAACAAGGGCAGATTAACCTGCGCATCGAGCAACTTGAGCGCACAGACAACGATCTGCAAGTCGCGTTTACGGTGGAAGATAGTGGCATCGGCATGACAAGCGAGCAAATCGGGCGACTATTTCAATCATTCGAGCAAGCCGACGCGTCCATCACGCGCAAATATGGCGGAACTGGCCTGGGCTTGGCCATTTGCAAGCAATTGGCGCAATTAATGGACGGTGAAGTGGGCGTGCGCAGCGAACCAGGCCAAGGCAGCACTTTTTGGCTTCGCCTGCGCTTGGCCCACGCCCTACCCACATAAGCTTAGCTGCCCACATAAGCTTAGCTGCCCGCATAAGCTTGGCTGCCCGGCACAGCCTATGAACGCGCTGCAATCACTTCAATTTCAACCCCCACATCCTTGGGCAAACGCGCTACTTCCACACACGAGCGGGCCGGAAAACCGGCACCGTTTTCGACAAAAAAGGCTTCATACGCGGCGTTCACGGTGGCAAATTGATTCAAATCTTTAACAAATACCGTGGCTTTGACGATATTGCCCACTTCAAGCCCCGCCGCTTGCACAATCGCCTTGACATTTTCCAACGATTGCCGGGTTTGCTCCGCAACACCTTCGGGAATTTGCCCGGTGGCCGGGTTGATGGGAATTTGACCCGAGGTATACATAATATTGCCCAAATCCACGCCTTGAACATAAGGGCCGATGGCTGCGGGTGCATTGGGTGTGCTAATGATTTTGGTCATGCTGGTTCCTGTCTGGCAAATGGAATGAGGTAAGGTTCAATTCCATTGGTTAAATAAATTGCTTACAGATCGTAAGACTGTGGGCTTGGTGCTTTATATGGCGTGCGTCCGGCAGGCCGGGGCTTGGGTACATAATCGAGCTTGAAGTTGACCGCAGACGAACCGCTGGTGCCGACCTGCACCGTTTGGGTTGGTAACGGGGTAATCAGATAAGGCACCCAGGCATCCACCTGATATTTGCCCGGCGGCAAATTATTGAGTATGACATTACCTGACTTATCGGTTTTACCAAAGTAAGGCGCATCCAGCACAAAGACAAAGCCGCGCATATTATCGTGGAAGTGGCACACCAGGGCTACCTCACCCGGTTTATCAAACAACACCGTTTGCGCCGCTTCGCCTTTGCTCGGCACGCGCATTTCAAACGATTTGGCGGGTGAAAACGATTTAACGTGATGGTCGCGCGAATCTTTATTGGTAAATTTAATGGCCGTACCTTTGCGTATCGCACTCACATAGGGCACATATAAATAATTTTCCTGATCAATGATCACGGTTTCGCTAGCAGATGCAGTAGCTGAGGCAGCGGCAGGCGTGGCATCAAGCGGTTTGGCATAAATGACCGCCTCCGCCACGGGTTGGCCATTTTTATCAAACAAGCCGCCCACCATCAAGCCCGCTTGTGCCAACATCGGCAAACTGGCAAGGACACCGACCCAACACCAGCGCGGCACCGTTTTCTGTATTTTTTGCTGCATCTTCATACATTTCTCCTTCATATTATTCATGATGCTTAGTTGGATCGTTTAGTTGGATCGTTTAGTTGGATCGTTTAGTTGGCGCGTTTAATTTGAACCGCTTAATGCTTGGCCGGTTCTTCTTTCTCTGGCACCGGATCTTCTTGAATGCCCAATTCAGTCAAGCCGACGCCGCCTAAATCACCCGGTTCTTTGCGTTTGCCGTTGAGTTTGATTTGCAAGCGCAAGCCATTGGCCGAATCGGCATTGCGAATCGCTTCATCATAGGCGATATAACCTTTTTCGTACAGGTCGAACAAGGCTTGATCGAAGGTACACATGCCCAGTTCTCGCGATTTATGCATGATTTCTTTAATCGCCTGGAAATTCCCCTTGATCACCATTTCGGCAATGGTTGGGGTATTGAGCAAGATTTCAATCGCAGCTTTGCGGCCCTTACCGTCTTCTGTGCGCACCAAACGCTGCGACACAATGGCGCGCAGGTTGGAGGATAAATCCATCAATAATTGATTACGCCGCTCTTCCGGGAAAAAGTTAATGATCCGGTCCATGGTTTGGTTGGCGTTATTGGCATGCAAGGTGCCCAGGCACAGGTGGCCGGTTTCGGCAAAGGCGATGGCGTGCTCCATGGTCTCAGGGTCGCGAATCTCGCCAATCAGAATCACA
>JBKJLF010000478.1:0-7568 GCA_046597185.1 Burkholderiaceae bacterium
ATCCGGGATGCGGGAAAATGATTGGCTGACCCTTTTCAGCATCTTCATGCCGTTGCCCACGGTACAAATCCTGGGGCACCGACTTGTCAAAGAAAAACTGACTTAACCCCGCATTGACGTAAATTTGCTGCAATTCATTGCCCATAAAAAACTCCATAATCAAAACAAAAGTGGCATATTTTATCATCAAATCGTAATGACGATGCAACAAGGATTTTGATGACGCAAATCGCAAGACATCGAGTGCCGCCGCACAAGCCGATGAAAAACGCATCACAGGACATGCATCATTGGAGGAGCTTGGCTGTCCCGCGAGTATGATCCCGCGAGTATGTTATCCAAGCTATAATACAGCTACCAAAATTCGCCCCCATCACATCGTGACTAATCCACACACGCCCGACCTTACGCCGCATTTGCGAACCCTTTGCGCCACGCTTTGCACGCTCGAACCGCAGGTGGCTGCCCATGCCGCCGAGATGTTTTGTGTGCTCAGCGACCCGGCGATTTATGAATTTGAAAATGCGCCGCCAGCCAGTCTTGGCTGGCTAACACAACGATCAGGTTGGAAGCAAGGCGCTCTGCCGATGGCGCAGAGCAATGCTCAATTGGGTCATCCGCCTGCCAGGCGGGGAGTTGGCCGGGTATGTGCAGGAGAGCGTGATGCAAAATCAAAGCGCGTATGTTGCCTACGAGCTGGCCAGCAAGTATGGCGGCGTGGCATAGGCAGCAATGCGGTCGCCGCCATGATGGACGAGCTGGCCGCGCTGGCCGCGCAATACGGCGTGAACACCTTTGTCACCATCCTCAAGGCAGGCAACTTCCGCTCGCTGGGTTTGCTCGCCGGACTTGGGTTTGTGCGTGGCAGTGGGCAGCAAGCCAGCGCACACGGTGTTGAGGATGACGAACTGATCATGCTCAAACCGGCATAATCATGGCGGAACGATGCAGGGAACAATGCAGGACATCCATGTTCTTTCACATGGCACTGCGGCCTTAATGGCGAAACTGCACATCCACCAGCCCAATTTGAAAGCCAGCTGGAACCAGCCGTTGTTGTACCAGACGCGTGGCAACTTCGGCCAAGCGTTCGCGGCTCTGGAAGACGATCATTTCATTCAAAATGTTCAGCTCCACCGGATAGCAAACAATCACCCAAATCGGCAATTTCAACAGGTGCGCCACCGACTCCTGGCGTGTTGATTGCATTTTGCTGACCGGGTCGCGTTGTCCCCCCATATGTTCAATCGTGTGGCGAAAGTTGCCCACTTCAATGCTGATTGTGTCTTGACTGGCATTGGCGTGGACCAGATTGACTGCCGCCGGGAAAATCACATTGGCCAGATCGGTAACATTGTGCTTCGGGCCGGGCCATTTCAGGTGGTGCCCGGTGCCGCACCAGTCATCGTCATCCCAACCAAAACGGTTCAATGCTTCGGTTTTGGTGAATTCGGCGGCGGCCAGTAACTGCTTTTCATCGGTTTCACCACGCTTGCCAAAAAATGGAAAATGGTGCAGGTAGTGGCCAAACAATAAGCCCGTTTGTACGGTGTATAACTCGGTGTCCAGGATATGGGTATGCCAGACATAATCGATATAGCGTGAAGGTGAAATTGGTTTACCCGGATTGGCGGCATACAGTGCCAAAAAGCCTTTGTATTTTTTGATGGCATCCATACTTTGGTCATAGGTCAAACCGGGACGGTCTTCCGGGTGCATCAGTTTATAGGCCAAGGGGCCAAAATCGAGGCTATTGAGCTTTTCCAGAAAGGCCTGCTGTTTTTCCTGTGATTGCGATGCTTGTGATGTTTGCGATGATTGACGTTCCATGATGGTGGTTCTCCTTGAGGCAGACTGCAATGGGGGTGATTGCGCCACGCAGACGCAATCCGGGCGAACCAGCATGCAGATAGCGTCGGATAATCCCAAATCCGGTTCAGCCGATTCGTGCATCCAGACTAATGCGGGCAAGCGCGGCTGTATGTACGCTGGCACACAGATGCTTTTTTATTTTAATTGTGCCTTGCGGCAACTTCTGTTATGCTCTTACACGAAATCCTTTTATCGCTAATCCACCATCCTTTTGAGGAGCTTTTATGACTGTTGCAAGCAAATTTCTGACCGCCGCCGTACTCGTCGCCCAATTCTTGTCCAATGTCGAGGCCAGCCCCAGCCTGCAAGCAGGCATGCAGGCGGCCGATGGTGATGTGGCTCAAATCGTCATGATTGCGCAAGGTGCTGGCTTCAACCTGAGCGAAGAACAATTCGTGGCCGGGTTTGATGCGGTCATGGCCGAGCCTGCGGTGGCATTTGGTCATCCGGAAGTGTATTTCGGCCACCCGGAAGTGTATTTCAGTTGATCTCCCCCGGTCAGGCGCATGCTTCATGAATAAGCCGCCCGGCCCCATCGGTCATTATGCCAGCGGGCACAGTCGCGAATTTGCGGCTGACCCGCTGTCTTTTTTGCTGGAGCAACACCAGCAGTATGGCGATTTCTTTCGCTTTCGGCTTGGCTTAACGCAAGTGTTCGTGGTATCCAACCCGGAACACATCGGCCGCATCCTTACTTCCGACAGTTTTACCGACAAACCCGGCTCCGAACGCATCCAGGCAGCCTATGCCAGCAGTGTGGCGCGGGTTGAGGGGCCAGAACATTTGGCGCGGCGGCGCATGCTGGCCCCCGCTTTCACCTGGGATGCGATGGCGCGCCTGGGTACAGGCATCGCCGAAGCAAGCCGTCGCCATATCGATAACTGGCAAGCCGGGCAGTTGCGCCCATTGGCCGCCGACATGAAAGCCATTGTATTTGATAGTTTAAGCTGCGCCCTATTGGGCCAACAAGGGCGCGAGCACGGCGCAGCCATGGGGCGTGTGATTGGCGTGATCGAAGCCTGGCTCGGGCGGCAGCCGATGGAAGAGGCGCAATTTCGCAGCGCAGAAAGCGAACTGGTCGCCATCTTGCAGAAAGCCGCCACCGATCGTGCCACTGATCGCGCCATGGAACGTGCCACCGATCATGGCAAAAGCGGTGCGCAAGCGGGTGATTTACTCGATTGCCTGCTCGGCGCGGCCGTGGATGGCACGGTGCTGGTGGATGAAATCGCCATGATGTTGATGACCAGCATCCCCACCGCCAGCGCATTGGCCTGGCTTTGGCACTATCTGGCAAGCCAGCCCGAAACGCTGGCGCGTGCGCAAGCGGAAGTGGTGGCGGTGGTCGGTGCCGAACTACCCGCCAGCCACCACTTTGCGCAATTACGCTATCTGGACCACATTGCCGCCGAAGCCTTGCGCCTGCACCCGCCCGTGTGGACGCTGGCGCGGGTGGCATTGCGTGACTGGTCATTGGAACAATACACTATTCCAGCCGGGGCCGAAGTGATGATGAGCCCGTATCTGGTGCATCGGCTGGCGCAATACTGGCCCGAGCCGGAGCGCTTTGCCCCGGAACGCTACGAAGTCGATAGCCCCTTGTACCAAACCCGTCCGCGTTTGGCGCTGTTGCCATTTGGTGGCGGCAGCCGTAAGTGCATAGGCGAGCGACTGGTGCGGCTGTTGATGGTGCTCTCCTGTGCCACCGTGTTGCAGCGCTTGCGCCCGGTTGTGCCACCCGGCTACGCACTGGCCACTGATGGCGTGCGCCCAATGCACAATAAAAATCCCTTGATGTTTGAAGCGGTACTGGCGCAGGCTTGATGTAGGCTTGATAAGCGGCAAGGCTGTGCTGTCGGCTGGCCCCGACTGAATGGATGTCCTGTTTTCGCTCCCTCCCTTTCACCTCTCGTACTTTTGGCTAATTGTCATAAATAATATTTCCCTGTACCTTTGTGGTGCGGCAATGTTCGCCGTAAAAACGCAGCAGCCAGCAAGGGCTGGCGTAATTGGAATCCATCAAATTGCACGTCTTTGCCTGGTTGTGAGCATAACGGGACACAATCCCTGATCGAATAATTATTAAAGAGACATTATCATGACCAACGAATTTCGTTTCGTAGCACGCCCGCTTCTTCGTCCCCTCCTTTTAACCGTTTTGGTCACCAGCGCATACAGTGCCATGGCGGCAGAGCGGGTTGATTTGGAAAGCGGTTTGGCCAACCATCCCACCTTGGGCGCTTTGGGTGCCGTCAGCGCACACAGCCTTACGGGCTTGAGCACCAATGAATTGCGCGCCGTTAAAACCCGCAAACTGGCCAATGGCAAAGTCATTACCCGTTACCAGCAATTTCACCAGGACGTGCCAGTCTGGGGCGAAGCCATTGTTGAGCGGCGTGACAATGCCAGTGCAAACCCCAGCCTGGTTGGCATCATGTTGAAAAACATCGGCAATGATTTGCCTGTCATTAAGCCAAACCTGACCCTGGAAGCGGCGCTGCAACATGGCAAAACCCGCGCAGGCGCGCAAAAAAGCCGCAATGAGCAAGTCAAACTGTATCTGAAACAGGATACGAATGGTGTTGCCTATCCTTTCTATCTGGTGTCGTTTGTGAATGAGAGCGCCAAAACCACCAGCCGTTCGTTTTTCATGATCAACGCCATCACCGGTGCCGTGCTGGAACATTGGGAAGGCATTACCCATGTCGATGGCACTGGCCCTGGCGGCAATGCCAAAACCGGGCAATATGAATATCAGGTGGGTGGCAAATATGGCCCCTTGAGCGTGACGCAATCCGGCAGCACCTGCGCGCTGATAGCCCGAATGTGTACACCGTTAACATGAATGGCGGCACCACCGCAACAAACACCCACACCTTTACCTGCCCGCACAATACCGTCAAAGCCATCAATGATGCCTATGCGCCGATGAATGATGCGCACTTTTTCGGCAACGTCACCTTCAATATGTATCAAAGCTATTTGGGCATTCGGCCGATCAGCCAAAAGCTGAAAATGCGTGTGATTCGCGGGACAACCAATTCTTCGCGGGACAACCAATTCGCGGGACAACTACAATTCATTCGCGGGACAACCACAATTCGCGGGAAAGTCAAGCTAAAGTTCAGGGATGTTCGCGGAATAATCGTTCGGGAGGGACGTTCGCATGACACGGACGGAGGGTCCCCAAGTTCGCGGAGCAAATTAATAACCGGGTTATCGGCACCGAGATGGTGCTGTTCGGTTCCCTCCTTCTGAGTTGTAATGGAGGGACTAGGTTTTGGCTATGCTTGCCTCAATCGCCGAGGACTAAACACCAAAATACAAAACACAAGCCTTTTCGCCCAGTGTTCTCTTTAATCCAAGCTGCTGGTAAGCATGTTTGAGCTGGTGGTAGCAACCAACCAGGTTTTTGAACGGGCTGTGAAAATTTTCTGCCAAATAAATCCAATGTTCCTGGGTAATTTTCAACCGATCCAAAATATGCCCGGCATTTGTCGAAATCGCCCCGGCTTTATCGCCACGCACTATTCGACCGGTGGACTCCACCAAATCCAGATACATCGGAAAATCAAATGGCAAGCCGCTTGCTGATGAATATGTTTCCTGCGCCAAGGGCATGCTTCCACTAAACGGCATCAGGCCTTCAGGCTGATTATTTCCAAATTTTCGATAAAGCGCACCAATTCGCCGTTGAATCGATGTGTGCTCGGACGACTCTGGTGTCTCGGCCATATTGGCACGGATCGGATTCAAATGGGCGATAGGTTCATTCAGGCTGCGCATAAACCAACTGATATCCATCAATCGCTCGCGCCAACAGGCCACCAGTTTTTGCAGTGCAGCCATTTCACCCGCATCGGCCAAGCGACCAGATAAAAATTTATTCGATATTGAGGTGCCCGAAAAAATGCCGTGCCACTGTTGCACCACTTCGCGATCACTCCACTGTTTCGCCTTGGTGCGGTTGACGTGCAAAACGATGTGATAATGATTGCTCATGATGGCATAGGCGGCGATGTCGATGGCGAAAAATTGAGCCAACAGCAGCATGCGATCCTCAAGCCACTGTCTGCGGTGCTCATAACAGATGTCGGAATACTCATCTTTGCCACATAGAAATGCACGACGGAC
This sequence comes from Burkholderiaceae bacterium, assembly GCA_046597185.1. GTDB lineage: Bacteria > Pseudomonadota > Gammaproteobacteria > Burkholderiales > Burkholderiaceae_D > CAMBDR01. Next base: position 6,007 of record JBKJLF010000478.1, read on the forward strand.
GCAGCGTGATATGCAATGGTAGTGTTCGGTTGTGACAAGCGAAACCAAAGTTTTCCGGGCGACGGTCATGGCGATTCTCCATGGTTAGATATACTGTTCTAATTTGCAGCAAAATTGGAAATTGTCAACCTTCTTCTTTGATTTTTTTTCGATTGGTTGTCCAACAGCGACAATAATGGGTGTCCCGCCATAGTCTCCATCTGATGGATGTCCCGCCATAGTCTATCACCTTAAACTGCCAAAATGGAAAAACCCCACTATGCCGTAGCAGGGTGGGGTTCATCATCTTACATCGATTGGCTTTTAAGATCAAGTACTGCTACCAATCAAATACCAATCAGCCAGCAAGCAGATTAAGGCACGCATTTCACGCCAACAACATTAAACGCGGCAGCTACTGCGGCAGAACTTAAGCCGCGATTGGTTGCTGCTTTTTGCACGCCGCAAGCACCCTGATTGAAGTTGGTGCTGGCTGTCCAGTACAAACGGTTGGCATCAGCCATCACCTGGAAGGCTTTGGTGGTGTTCCAGCCGGTAGTTTTGGCCAAAGTATAGAAAGCTTTGTTGTACACGCCACTGGAATAGTGAACATCCATCCCGCTGACATACTTCGAAGCATGGTCAATTGAGCGACCGTCGCTGGTTGGGGTAGCCATGTAACGCAGTGCTGTGCCATTTTTGAAAATTTCTGCCCCTACCAGGAAGTCATTGCTGCCACGGCTGAAGAACTCGGCTGCTTCACCGGCCATATCGGAAAACGCTTCGTTCATGCCGCCCGATTGACCGGAATAAGTCAGGTTCGAGTGCTGCTGGGTAAAGCCATGGCTCACTTCATGCGCCATCACATCCAGCGACACCAATGGGTAGAACGTGCTGGCACCATCACCAAAGAACATGGCCGAACCATTCCAGAACGCATTTTCATAGCCGGACTTGTAGTGGATGTTCAAGAGCAGTTTTTGCGAGATTGGGCGCACGCCGACCAAGCTGTTATACATCGAAAACACCACGCTACCAAAATAATGCGCATCGTTCATTGGGGAATAGGCACCGTTGATGGCTTTGACCGTATTGCGTGGGCAGGTAAAGCTGTGGGCGGCGGTCGCTGTGCTGCCACCGTTCATGTTGACGGTTTTAACATTGGTGCCATCCATAATGCAGGAGGTGCCGCTTTGGGTTACGTCAAATTTGGGGCGCAGCGTGCTTGAACCATATTCATATTGACCGGTTTTTGCATTGCCGCCAGGGCCAGTGCCGATCAGGGCAGTGTGAATGCCGTTCCATTTATCCAGCACTTCGCCCGTGTTGGCGTCGAGCATATAGTATGGACGGGTTGGCTCAGCGGTGTTTTTACCATTGAAGACAACCACATAAATCAAGTGGGCTACGCCATTGGCTTTTTGCTTGATGTAGAGCTTGGCTTCGTCGTTTTCGGTGTCATAAATCCGGGCCAAGGTTTTGGCTTTGGCAATGGCATCGGCTTTGGATAAAATTGGTTTGACACTGGGTAAATCGCTTGCCAAATTGCGCAGCAAAAAGCCCGATACGCTTGGCGCAGCCAG
>JBKJLF010000568.1:0-8498 GCA_046597185.1 Burkholderiaceae bacterium
GTGACCCACATTCAAAACGCCAGCATCAACGCCAATGCCGCAGTTATACTGGACACCCGAGGCTGGGGGCTGAATAATCTGACCGCATTGGCCGTTGGGAATGTCAGCGTGAAGGCGGCCAATACGACGGCAATCACTTTGTCCACCTCGTTAGGCGCTGGCTCGGTGTCGATTGAAGGCGGCAAAAACATCAATCTCGTTGCCACGCATTCGGCTGGTGGTCATCTCATTAACGTCGGCTCCAACAGTCTTCCTGCTAGTGGCGTGGTCAAGGTATTTAGCAGCGGCGAGTCAATCGACCCCAGCGCCTTTTCATACAGTGGCAATGCCATCAACGTAGTGGGCGGCAGCAGTATCGAAGTTAGCCAAGCCTACACCCCCAACGGTAATCAATATGTCTATGGCGGTATCGTTACTGTAATGGGTGACAGTAGCACCAAGAGCGTTACCATCGCCAATCAAGCCAATGTTCTCGGCTCAGCCAGGCAAAGCAATTTTTTGCCAGGCAGCGTAACCATTTCTGATGCGCATTTTGGCAGTGATGTGAAAGGCAGCATTGCAACAGTGTCGATTAGTGGCGGCGGCTCTGCCCTCATACATGACAATGCCTTGGCCTCGTTGACGATAGGTGGCAGCGGTGGCAGTACTGTCAAAATCGATAACGCGGGTGCGGCTGGGGCTGCCAACACAACCTTGCAACTGCACTTGCTGGGTGGAATCAGTAGCCTACAAGACGCCAATGTGATTGCCACAATTAATGTTGACGTCGCGGTCGGCATCAACGGCAGCATTGGCAGGATCATGGACAAGGCGTTGACCACCATCAACATCAGCGGTGCAGGCAATATCAGCTTGGGCGTTACGGATGATACCCCGACGTTAACATTGATCACACACAGCGGTGAGGGGCAAGTAAATTTGTCGCTCAGCGCCGCGCAAACCAGTTATCAAGGTGGCAATGGCACAGACATAATCACGCTCAACAGGGATTTTCAGCCCGATTCGACACATGTCATTTCGCTCGGCGGTGGTGCTGATAGCATCGACCTGCGCTGGGACCCGTATGGCTTGCCGAAAAATTTGATCGACGGCGGCGACGGCATCGATACGCTCTATATCAGCGGCACCCAAGCCAGTTACGTAACAAGTCCCGCCATCAATGTCAATATCAAAAATTTCGAACGTATCGTGATTGATGGTGGATTTTTTGATAAACCCGAGGGGCAAACATTGGACGCTGCACGACTTGGCAATATTAATAATATCACGCTAGTAAATGGCGGTGCGCTCAATATTGATAATCTGCACAGCGGCGGCAGCCTGACGCTGGAAGCTGGTGGCACGGCCTATACGCTCAGCAATGCGGCCTACGCCACCAAAAGCGATGACCAAATTTTCCTAATCTTGCATAATAACGGCGGCGATGTTGTTAATTTTGCCGCAGCCGGTCTGCGTGTGGATGATGTTGAAACCATCACCATTGACAGCAGTAACGGCAGCTTCAACACTGCCACCGCATTTAATAGTATTACCCTGCAAGACAATGCCATTCGAACCATTACCCTGAGCGGTGACCGCGGTTTGGATTTGACTGTCAGCGACAGCAGCTTGACCCGGCTCGATGCGTCTGGCTTGAGCAAGGGCGGCATCAGCTTTGTCGCCGGGGCGTTGATTGCTAACGCCAGCTTTAGCGGCAGCACCGCCAGCGCTGCCATCAACACGCTTGATTTAAGCGCGGCCAAAGCCACTATTTCGTATTTGGGCGGGGCAGGCAACGATATTATCACCGTTGGCGGCGGGGCCAATAGCGTGGCAGTCGGCAGTAGCGGTGCCGACCACGTCACCATCGGCGCAGCCGGAACGAGTCTGCAAACCTTTACCACCATTAGCGACGCACATGCCGGGTTAACACTGTCGCTGCTGCCCTCGCTCAATCTTGCCACGGAAACCTTCAGCAGCACCAAGCAGGTGTTGGTCGGCACCGCCACGCTTCAATCCTACGCCGATGCGGTGGTGCAGCACGGCGGCAATGCGAGCACCCATGCGGCGTTGGGCTGGTTCCAGTTTCAAGGTGACACCTATCTGGTGGAGAGTCGGCACGACGCCAGTGCCGCCAATGCCAGCTTTTTGGCTGGCACTGATGTTATTGTGAAATTGACTGGATTGGTGAATTTGACCAACGCCAGCTTAAGCAATGGGCACGATCTGGTGTTGGGCTAGCAGCCTGTCGGATACTGGGCGGCGAAGCGAGAAATTGGCTGAGCGAACACAGATTTTGCCGGATTTGTCAACTGGCACATTTTGTGGCAAGTCAGCCCGCCCAGCAACGCATCATGATTTGTATTGACGAGTTTGAGCGCTTGGAAGATTTGTTCCCGCAGCAAAAGCGCGAGCTATTGCACATCAACTGATTTAACCGGCGTTGTTCAAACTGGCTGGCGCACCGCCCAATGGTTATTCACTTGCTACCAAAATACTTAATGCGGCAGGGTTGCTGCCTTCGCAACGGCAGGGCGTGAAGTGCTACGCTTGCGCGGCACCTTGGCGGGAGCGCTTGCTTTGGCACTGGCTGCGGGTTTGGTAGTGGCCGCTACCACGGCCGGGGCAGGGGCAGCACTTGGCTCCGCTTGCCTTGCCAGGGCCAATTCCAGCAGGGTGCGGTGTTCTGCCAGCATCAGGTCGCCCAGTTCATTCACGTCGGGCAGGGCGCGGCGGCAGGCGATCAGGCCATAGTCGAGACGACCGTTGTAGCTCGTCACCGTCACATTCAGGGCCATGCCATGCGCGACGATGGAAACCGGATAGTTGCTCACCACCTTGGCACCGGCAAAGTACAATGGCACCGGCACCCCGGCAATATTGGAGATCACCACATTGGCCAACGGCGGTATGATATTGGCCAGACGCGAGCGACTGAATAGGGACGCTACCGCAGACAACAACCACGGTGCAGCGGGCAGCGGGAAATCAGTCGGCATGGCCGATTTGACGCGACCGAGCATGAGTTTGGTGTTGGCCGAGGATTCTTTGATTTTCTGGATACGTTGCAACGGGTCTTTGATGTCCGTGGCCAGATTCATGGTCACCATGCTGACCTGGTTGTTGGAATCGGTGTCGCCTTCCTGGCGCAGGCTCACGGGTACGGCGGCGCTGAGTGATTTGTCGGGCAGTTCGTTGTTGTCCTTCAGGTAGGCGCGCAATGCGCCTGCCGTGGTGGCCATTACCACATCGTTGAGCGACACATTGAGTAGTTTGGCAATTTGCTTGGCTTCGGACAGGGGCACCGTGCGTCCGGCAAAAGTACGTTGGTTGGTAATGGCCACGTTCAGGAAGGTGCGCGGCGCAAACAGGGTGAAGTCTTTGGGTAAAGACCAGTCACGCTTGCCGTTGGCGTCTTTTTCAGGCACCAGCGCAGCCTTGGCAGAGCGCGCCAGCAAGGGCAAGGCCTTGACCAGCCCAACCGTCTGTTGCAAAGTGTTGCGCGCCGCCGCGCCCAGCAGTTCGGCAATCCCCAACTGGTACTGGTTGCGGCGCGCCCGTGGCCGGGGTGGCTTGATGACGCGGCCCGTTGGCTCCAGGTCAAAAATCGCCTTGGCTACCGCCACGCTGGCTTGCCCGTCCATACCGGCGTGATGCGCCTTGGTGTAGAGCGCCACTTGTCCATTCTTGAGGCCGGTGATGATGAAAAATTCCCACAGCGGGCGGCTGCGATCAAGCAGGCTGGAGTGCAGGCGCGCGACGTATTGTTGGAGTTGGCGGTTGGTGCCTGGCTTGGGCAGGGCGATGTGGCGGATGTGGTAGTCCAGGTCGATGTCTTCATCTTCCACCCACACCGGGTTGGAAATATCGAGTGGCATCAGGGCCAGCTTGCGGGTAAAAATTTCAGCCAGATGTAAGCGCGAGGCGATGCACGCTTTGCAGTCTTCATAAAAGTCGCCTTCATAACCCGGTGGCAAGTCGAGTACATTGAGTGAGCCGATGTGCATCGGCATTTCAGGAGATTCCAAGTGTAAAAATGCCGAATCGACGCCGCTTAAATGTTTCATGATCGTTTCACCGTGTTGGGATTAATAATATTGAAGGTTAGCAGAAAATGAGCCAGCCGGGTTGTTAAAAGGGTAGAGTAACTTACCCAATTGTTTGGGCTGCCATCCGTTTGGCCATGGATGCTGAATGTGCGCTGAATTTATGCGGCATTGATGATGAACTGATGCCAGGTGCGCGCCCACAGTCGCGGCAGGTTTTTTTGATGCACGGGCGCTTACTGGCTAGCTTACTGGAATCGGTAGTTGGTGGCAATCGGTCAAAAGTACGAGTGATGCTTGTCAATGATTTTTATTTCGAGAGTCACGTTGTCGTCATAATTTTTGATTATTATGATAATGAATTTTTCTGAATAGCCAGAACTGCTTGTCCTGAAAGTATCAATTTCATGTCTTGTCTCTTTTTATACTCATTTGCATTGAGCAAATAAGGCATATTGAATGATAATAGGTGCCATATGAATGAATGCGGTCGATAATCAGTCTTGAACAGAAAAGTTATCCCATAAAAATCACATAGTCCAGGAAGAATTAATATGTCCCACCCTCATTTTCAAGCTCATTTTAAACGACTGCCGCATCGTCTGGCTGTAAGCCTGTTGTTGGCGCTCTCAATACCGGGCGCATTTGCCGCCGATAAATTTATGCGCGATCACAGCGAATTCGAAGCCGCGCTGCACGTGCCTTTTCTCGCCAACCGTGCTGCCAATGAAGCGCGTGAATTTACGCTGCATTTTGATTACCCTCGGGTGGCAACTGAGCAAGCCGTGTTATGGCGGGTGGATTTACTCAGCCCGACCGGGCGGGTGCTGCAGCAATGGTATGGCATCGACAAGCTCAATCAACAAGCCGTGCAAACCAAACTAAACTGGGCCGGTCGCAATAACGGTGCAAGCCTGGTAGATGGTTTGTACCAGTTGCGCCTGCAAGCGCGTGCGCTGGATGCCACATCGCTCACGCGGCGCGCGGGTTTGCCCAATGCGCTGGTGGAGGAAATGTTGGTCAGCGCGCCAGCCGAGGTGATCACGCAAAGCTGGCCGTTCCAGCTTGGTTCGCCCACACCAGTCAAGCTGCCCACGTTTCAAGCCTTGGCCAGCGGCACCAATAACAGTGTCAATAACAGCCTCAATAGCCTGGCGCGTCCCGCCACTGGCTCTTTACCCTACACCGTGTATTTGGGTAATTTGCACAGCCAATCGAATCATTCTGATGGCGGCGGCGATCTGGCTACCTGCGCCTCGTCCTTGCCCGCGCAATCGGGCGCGTTTGGTCCGGCGGATGCTTTTGCCTATGGCCAGAGCAAGGGGCTGGATTTTTTAATGGTGTCCGAGCACAACCATTATTTTGATGGTTCCAGCAGCACCAATGCCAGCGCCAACCCAACCGCTGCAAAAAGTAAATATCAATCGGGTTTGTCCGCCGCCAGCAGTTTTAATAGCACGCATCCGGGTTTTTTGGCGCAATATGGCCTGGAGTGGGGCGTGATTTCAAACGGCGGCCATTTGAATATTTTCGGCTCCAAAGAATTATTGGCGTGGGAATACAATAGCAGCAATCAACTGATTGGAGATACCTTTGTCGCCAAAGGTGATTACGCCGCGCTCTACACGCTGATGCGCCAGCGTGGCTGGATTGGGCAATTCAATCACCCGGCTGACACCACCCAATTCAAGATCAATAATATTGATTTTGGGTACACAGTCGATGGCGATCAGGTCATGACGATGTGCGAAGCCATGGATACCGATGCGTTTTCCCACAACACCACCGAATCCGAAACCGTGATGATGATTTATGAAAGTGCCTGTAACAAGATTCTGGAAGCGGGCTTTCATGTGGCGCTCACCACCAATCAGGATAACCATTGTGCCAATTGGGGCTCGGCCGCGCCGAACCGCACCGCGCTCTTGATTCCCAATGGCGTGGCTTTGAATGAAGCGAGCTTTAACGAAGCTTTACGGGCGCGCCGCATGTTTGCCACCATGGACAAAAATTCGCAATTGATTTTGACGGCGAACGGCCATGTGATGGGGGAGCGCTTCAGCAATGCGGGGCCATTGAATTTGGTCGCCAATTTTGCCAATAGCGCGGGTCGCAGCGTGGCCGCAGTGGCGATCATGGAAGGCGTGCCGGGCCGCAGAGGCACCGTTACGCAACTCTCCAGCACGGCCAGCACCAGCTTTACGCCGTCTGTGGGGGAGCATTTCTACTACGCCAAAATTACCCAGGACGATGGCAAAATCTTATGGTCAGCACCAGTTTGGGTCACACAAACCGGTGGTACAACCACGCCCACCGAATTAATCGTCAATGGCGGGTTTGAAGCCACAGGCAGCGCCTGGGTGGCCACCAGCGGCGTGATCGGCACCAGCGTTAGCGCAACACCCAGCCGCACGGGCACTATGCGCGCCAAACTGAATGGCTATGGCACCACCCATACCGACAGCCTGTACCAGCAAGTGACGATTCCCGCCACTGCCAGCAGCGCCACCTTAAGCCTGTGGCTGCGCGTGTTGAGTTTGTCCAATTCCACCACCACCGCGTACGACACGCTCAAAGTTCAAGTACGCAATAGCAGCAATGCCGTGCTGGCGACGCTGGCGACGTATTCCAATTTGAACAAGGGCACCAGCTATCTGAATAAAACCTTTGATTTGACTGCGTATAAAGGTCAAACTGTGCGACTATACTTTGAAGGTGTGGAAGACACTCAGGTTGCCACTACCTTTTTGATTGATGATGTGAGCTTGATCGTAAAATAATAAATCCATGAAATTGTTACACCGCCTGCGCCAGACCGGCGTGCCCGCCGCATTTGCTGCTGCCATCCTGTTTGGTGCGGGCACGCCATTGGCAAAATTATTACTTGCCAATGTTAGCCCGTGGTTATTGGCGGGCTTATTGTATTTGGGTTCCGGCCTCGGGCTTTTTTTGTATCGCCTGTTGGCGCGGGCCGGGGCAGTGCACCTGATGCGTCACGAAGTGCCCTGGTTTCTGGGCGCGGTTGTGGCGGGCGGTGTCATCGGGCCAGTGTTACTGATGTGGGGTTTGAGTCATATGCCCGCCTCGGGTGTGTCGCTGTTACTCAATGCCGAAGGGGTATTTACCGCCTTGCTGGCATGGTTTGCCTTCAAAGAAAATTTTGATCGGCGCATTATGCTGGGCATGGGCGCGATTGTGGCTGGTGCGCTGGTATTAAGTTGGCCGGGTGAAGTGCGTTTTGCCGGGGTGTGGCCCTCATTGGCAGTATTGGGGGCCTGTTTGGCCTGGGGTATTGATAATAATTTAACGCGTAAAGTGTCACTCTCGGATGCCACCTGGATTGCGGCCGTCAAGGGTTTAGTTGCGGGCAGCGTTAATTTGCTGCTGGCCTTTGCGGTCGGCAGCCACCTGCCGGGCTGGCCCGTGTTGGGGCTGGCCCTGGTGTTGGGCTTTTTGGCCTACGGGGTCAGTTTGGCCTTGTTTGTGTTGGCATTGCGCCATTTGGGCAGCGCTCGCACCGGTGCTTATTTTTCCATTGCGCCGTTTATCGGCGCGCTGCTGGCCTTGGCCTTGGGTGAGCCCCTGACCCTGAATTTGATCATTGCCGCGCTGTTTATGGCAGTCGGACTGGGTTTGCATTTGTCCGAGCACCATCAACATGATCATGTCCATCCGGAATTGGAGCATGAACATGAACATCAACATAATCATGATGAACATCATCTACATGACCACACTGAAACTGATCTGGCCGTTGCTGCCAATATGCGGCATAGCCATTGGCATCGTCACGCCCCGCTCACGCATCATCACGCGCATTTCCCCGACGCCCATCATCAGCATCGGCATTAAAATCGTTATACCTGTCGAACAGGATATTCTGGGGCCAGACCTTGAACTCTGGCCGATTTCTGCCATAATCAATGGATGCACAACCACATCACCTGATGCGGTTTGAATACCCCGACTGACAAGGCTTCAGGAGTGGAATATGAGCAGACCCATCCGTATTGAATTTCCCGGCGCAATTTATCACGTCAGCTCGCGCGGTCACGACAATCAAATGATTTTTCTTGACGATGATGACAAAAAATTCTTCCTCGATTTGCTGCAAAAAATAGTTGGGCGCTTTCATTGGGTCTGTCACGCCTGGTGTTTGATGCATGATCATTACCATCTGGTGATTGAAACCCCGGATGCTAATCTCTCCATCGGCATGCGTGAATTAAACGGTGGCTATACCCAACGCTTTAATCGGCGCTATGTGATGCGAGGGCCAGTCATGCAAGGGCGCTTCAAGGCAATTTTGCTTGAGCGGGAAAGTCATTTGCTCCCGGTCTGCCGACATGTGGTGCTCATCCCCTTGCGTGTGCGTAAAGTGCGCCAGCTTGACAGCAATTCTCAATTTGAATGATTGCGTTTTTAATATTTAGTCATGATCTATATTTTTAGAAATTGCCCTACCAACAACCT
>JBKJLF010000575.1:0-6745 GCA_046597185.1 Burkholderiaceae bacterium
TACGATTTGCCGGATAACTTGGCTTGCGTGGCCGCCGGGCATCGCCGTTTTACGCTGTTTCCACCGGAACAATTGCGCAATCTGTATATCGGTCCGCTGGACTTTACGCCCGCCGGACAATCCATCAGTCTGGTCGATTTTAGCAAACCCGATTTTGAACGCTTCCCCAAATTTGCCGAAGCCGTGCGCCATGCCCAGGTGGCGGAAATGGGGCCGGGTGACGCGCTGTTTTTACCCAGTATGTGGTGGCACCATGTGGAAGCGCTGGATCGCTTTAATGTGCTGGTAAATTACTGGTGGCGACAATCGCCCGAGTTTATGGATACGCCCACCAATGCGATGATGTTGGCGCTGATGACCATACGCGACCTGCCGCACGAACAACGGGTGGCCTGGCAAGAGCTGTTTCGCCACTACGTGTTTGAAACCGATGCCAACAGCTTTGAACATATTCCACCCAATGCACGCGGCGTATTGGCCCCCATGAACGCGGATATAGCGCGCTCGGTACGGGCACAGTTACTGAAAAAAATGAATCGCTAAAAATGAATCGCTAAAAATGAATCACTAAGCAGCCGGATTGAATCTGGCGCTGCGAAAAAAGGAAATTGACCATGCAAGAAAAAACCCGCCCCACTGGCTACCGCCCCCCGGTGCGCCGCGTCGTCATCGTTGGCGGTGGCACCGCAGGCTGGATGGTGGCCGCCGCCTTGTCAAAAACCTTGGGCAAAATCCTCGACATTACCCTGATCGAATCGGATGAAATCGGCACCGTTGGCGTGGGCGAAGCCACCATTCCCACGCTCTTGACCTTTCATAATCTGCTGGAATTGAACGAACAAGAATTCATGGCCGCGACCCAGGCCACCTTTAAACTGGGCATCAGCTTTGAAAACTGGCGCAACGTGAAGGAAGACTACATCCATTCCTTCGGCAGCACCGGCACCGACCATTGGACGGCGGGTTTTCAGCATTTTTGGCACAAGGGGCGCGAGCGCAAACTGGCGGGCGAGTATGGCGAGTATTGCCTGGAATTGAAAGCCGCGCAAGAAAACCGCTTCGCCCATTTGCCGCAAGGCGGCATGAACTACGCCTACCACATGGACGCCTCGCTGTATGCCAAATTCCTGCGTAAATTCAGCGAGCCTTTCGGCGTCAAACGCATCGAAGGCAAAATCGTGGAAGTGCAAACCGATGCGGTGACGGGTGACATCAGCTTACTGCGGCTTGATTCCGGGGCCAATATTACCGGTGACCTGTTTATCGATTGCACCGGCTTTCGCGCCATGTTGATTGGTGAGGCGATGAAGGTGGAATATGAAGATTGGTCGCACTGGCTGTTTTGCGACAGCGCCATCGCAGTGCAAACCGAATCGGTGGGTGAAGCCGTGCCCTACACCCGCTCGATTGCGCGCGATGCGGGTTGGCAGTGGCGCATCCCTTTGCAGCACCGGGTGGGCAATGGCATCGTGTTCTCCAGCCGCCACACCGATAAGGATACGGCCAAGCAAACGCTGCTGGCCAATATTCAAGGCAAAGCCCTGACCGAGCCGCGCCTGTTGCGCTTTACGCCGGGTCAGCGCCGCAAAACCTGGCATGGCAACTGTGTCGCCATTGGCTTGGCCAGCGGCTTTTTGGAGCCGATTGAATCGACCAGCATCCACCTGATCCAGCGTGGCATCATTCGGCTGATGCAAATGTTCCCCACCAACGGCATCAGTCAGGCCGATATTGACGAATACAACAAGCAAACCAGCTATGAACTGCAACACATTCGCGACTTCATTATTTTGCATTACCACGTCACCAATCGTAACGACACGCCATTTTGGCAGACTTGCAAAAACATGTCGATTCCGGCTTCGCTGCAGCACCGGATTGACCTGTTCACCGAAACCGGGCGCGTGTTCCGGGTGCCCAATGAATTGTTCACCGAAAACTCGTGGATTCAAGTCATGCTGGGTCAAGGCATCATGCCGCATCAGCATCACCAAACCGCTGATTTGATGGGTGATGCCGAGTTATCGCAATTTCTCGATGGCATCTGCGGCCATATCACCAAAACGGTCTCGCATTTGCCAACGCATCAGGCCTATGTGAAGCAATACTGCGGCGTGGCACCAGCTTGATTCAATCGTCTATTTTTAAGGAACCCCTCTGTGACACTTTCCAAAACCACCCTGGCACTGGCCGTAACTTGCGCCCTGTCCGGTGCCGCGCACGATTGCGCTGCAGACAGCACCAAACCCGACAGCAGCAAACCCATCACTGTCGTCACCGGCCCCTGGACCAATCAGGCGCTCGGCCCGGATCAACGCACGGCCTTGCTGATGGCGCAAATGACGCAGGATGAAAAATTGAAACTGGTGCTGGGCCATTTTGGTAGCGATTTTGAGCCCAAGGGCACCAAAAAACACCCCAAAGCCTTGCCGCATTCAGCCGGCTATGTTGAAGGCGTACCGCGCCTTGGGATTCCGGATATTTTTGAAACCGACGCCGGGCTGGGCGTGGCCACCCAAGGCTCGGGCAAAGCCGCCCCGCGCGAGCGCACCGCGCTACCATCTGGCCTGGCCACCGCAGCCACCTGGAACCGCGAACTGGCCTTGCAAGGCGGTGCCATGATCGGTGCCGAAGCGCGCGCCTCCGGCTTTAACGTGATGTTGGCGGGCGGCGTCAATTTACAGCGCGAGCCACGCAACGGGCGCAACTTTGAATATGGCGGCGAAGACCCCTTGTTGGCTGGCACGATGGTGGGTTTACAAATCAAGGGCGTTCAATCGAATAAAATCGTCTCGACCCTGAAGCACTTTGCCATCAATTCGCAAGAAACCGGCCGCTTCGTGCTGGATGCGCGCATCGACGATGCCAGCGCGCGCATGTCTGACCTGTTGGCCCTGCAATTTGCCATGGAAGTGGGTGACCCCGGTTCGGTAATGGGCGCGTATAACCGCGTCAATGGCGTGTATGCCTGCGAAAGCAATTACTTGCTCAACGAAGTGTTGAAGCAGGATTGGGGCTTCAAGGGTTATGTGATGTCAGACTGGGGCGCGGTACATAGCACGGTGGCGGCAGCCAACAGCGGGCTGGATCAACAGTCGGGCTGGGAGTTTGACGAGAGCAAGTACTTTGGTGGTGCACTCAAGGAAGCGGTGGAAAACGGCGCAGTGCCGCAAGCGCGGCTGGACAATATGGTACAGCGCATCTTGCGCACGCTGTATGCGTATGGGGTGATGGACAATCCGGTAGCGGTGGGCGGCAAGATCGACCATGCGGCCCATGCTTTGGTTAGCCGTAGCGATGCCGAAGAAAGTATGGTGCTACTGAAAAACAGCAAAAACTTGCTACCACTGAAGGCCGATACCCGCAAAATTTTGGTGATCGGTGCCCATGCGGATGTGGGCGTGCTCTCCGGTGGTGGCTCCTCGCAAGTCTACCCGGTGGGCGGCATGGCGGTGCAGGGCATCGAGCCATTATGGTGGCCCGGCCCGGTGGTGTACTACCCATCCTCGCCGCTGGCGCATATCCGCGCCCTGGCCCCCAAGGCTGAAGTAATTTACCACGACGGGCGTGACGCCAAGGCAGCAGCGCAAGCGGCGGCAGGGGCGGATGTGGTGCTGGTCTTTGCCGACCAGTGGATAGGCGAAGCCAACGATGCGCGCAATTTGAGTTTGCCCAATAAGCAGGATGACTTGATCGCCGCCGTGGCAAGTAGCAACCCCAACACGGTGGTGGTGCTGGAAACGGGTGGCCCGGTCACCATGCCGTGGCTGGATCAGGTTGGCGCGGTATTGGCGGCGTGGTACCCTGGCAGCAGTGGCGGTGAAGCCATCGCAAGGGTGTTGTTTGGGGTAGTGAACCCGTCTGGCCGCTTGCCCGCCACCTTCCCGGCGTCGGAAAGCCAATTGCCGCGCCCCGTGTTGGATGGCGACCGCGAGAATGACCTCAAACGCTTTACCGTCAACTATTTTGAAGGTGCCACGGTTGGCTACAAATGGTTCGACGCCAAGGGCTTGAAACCGCTATTTCCCTTTGGGTTCGGCCTGTCTTACACCACCTTCAGCTATTCCGACCTGAAAAGCGAATTGAAGGATGGCAATTTGCAGGTCAGCTTCAAGGTCAGTAACAGCGGCAGCGTAGCGGGCAAGGAAGTGGCGCAAATCTACGTGGCCCCGGCCAAGGGCGGTTGGGAAGCGCCCAAACGGCTGGGCGGCTGGGACAAGGTAGAACTGGCCCCCGGCCAGAGCAAACAATTGAGCGTGGTGGTAGACCCGCGCCTGCTGGCCATGTTTGACAGCAAGAGCCGCCGCTGGCGCGTGGCAGCGGGCCAATACCGCGTCATTCTGGCGCAGCATGCGGCTGATGCCAAGGCTGCCAGCGTGACGGTGAGCCTGCCCAAACGCACGCTGGATGTACGCGGCAAGGATGTCAGATAAATATCTCTGGAGCAAATCACATGCACACAACGATGAGTACCACCGAAATTTTTCTGATCGCGATGCTGCTGATCTTTTCGCTGCCGTATCTGGTTTGGCGCTTGTTAAAAACCGATTATTATGCGCCTCTGGTGGTGGTGCAAATCATTGCCGGCATCATTTTGGGGCCGGGCGTGATCGGTGCGGCCTTCCCGGATTACTACAAATTCGTGTTTAACCCGCAGGTGATTGAATCGTTGAATGGTCTGGCGTGGTGGGCGGTGATGTTGTTTGTGATGATTGCCGGCATTGAGCTGGATTTAAAAGACGCCTGGAAATATCGCAAAGAAAGCGCCATTACCGCAGGCTTGGCGTTGGGCACGCCGCTCGTCACTGGTTGTCTGGCGGGCCTGGCCCTGTTGATGGCCGATGGCTGGATCGGCCCCCAAGCCGCGAGCTGGCAATTTGTGGCCGGGGTGGGCATGGCGTGTGCGGTAACGGCCTTGCCGATTCTGATTTTGCTGATGGAAAAATTGGCGATTTTGCGCCAGCCGATAGGCCAGCGCATTTTGCGCTACGCCAGTCTGGATGATGTGGCAATTTGGGGCGTATTGGCCTTGATTTTATTGGATTGGACCAGGGTTGGGCGGCAGGTGGGTTTTTTGTTGGTGTTTTGTTTGGCCACCCTGCTGTTCAGAAAACTGATGCGCGCCATTAACGAGATCGACCGCTGGTATTGCGCCCTGGTATGGTTAGCCGCCTGCAGTTTTGCGGCAGATTGGGCCGGTTTGCATTTTATGGTGGGCGCGTTTCTGGCGGGTGCGGTGATGGATGCGCACTGGTTTAATCAGGAAAAAATGGATTTAATGCGCCACCATGTGTTGCTGTTGATGATGCCGGTTTTTTTCCTGAGCACGGGCTTGCGCACCAACTGGCGGGTGGGTGGCGCGGCGGTGTTTCTGGCGGCGGGTTTGTTTCTGATTACCTCGGTAGGCGGTAAATTGGCGGGGGTGCATCTGGCCGGGAAGATTTTGAATTGGCAAAAAGGCGAGGCTTCAATTATTGGCTGGCTGCTGCAAACCAAGGCGCTGATCATGATAATTTTCGTCAATATTTTGCTCGATAAGGGGATTATTACCAGTGAGACTTTTACCGCGCTGTTATTGATGGCGATTGTGAGTACGATGTTGACGATTCCGGTGGTGAAGCCGAAGTTGGATAAGCTGGCGGCGCTGAAGATGAAGAGGTGAGGGTTTGCGTATGGCCGGGTTGGGGCAATATGCCACCAAAACGTAAAACGACTGCGACCCGACTATATTTTGGATTGAGAATACGGTATTATTCCGTCTAATATACGCATCGCCAAGCGGGGAAATTATGACAATGACACTGGATGCCATCGAAACCGAAGTAATGAATTTGAATACGGAAGATCGCTCTCATTTACTCGACAGACTCATTTCCAGCCTCGATTCCGATGCAGCAATGCTTGCGGAATGGGAGGCAGAAGCGGAACGGCGTGATGCCGAAGTGGATGCAGGACAAGTCCAGCTTGTGCCATTGGATGACGCATTGGCAGCGCTTTACGCAAAATTGCAATGACACGGTCAATTCACCCGGCGGCATAGCAAGAGTTGAATGAGGCTTTTGAATATTATCAGGCCCGTGGTGGCAAGCTACTGGCAAGGGCCTTTCTTGATGAAATTCAACGTGTCGCCGCCCTCCTTGAATCCAATCCAACTTTTGGCGTCATCATCCGCGGGACGAGACGGCGCTTTTTGTTAAAGCGCTTTCCGTTTTTACTTATTTACCGTATTGATGGTACTGGAATTCGGATTTTAGCGATTGCGCACCAAAGTCGGCAGCCTGGGTATTGGAATAAAAGACGTTGACTGCCTTGGCAACCAATTTTATAAGTTGGACGTGCCAACATGTTGCGACTTACTTCAATTAATTTATGGATCGGGAAAACGATATAATTGCCATTGCGGCTGGCTAGGCACAACGCGCAATATTTGGGGCAGCAAAGATTTCTACAATATATCAAAAGGAGACCGCTCGCCTGATGGTGTTGAGTATAGATGTTCGCATTACAGTGAATTCAGTATTTAGGCTTATCAATGTTTAGGTGCGAAAACTTTTATGATTTGCCACAAATATGGCTACGCTCAATTCGCGGGACATCCACGGCTAAGTGTTCATGCGTAATCTATTTTAAAAAAGTGCCATAAGAGCAAAATATCTTGTCCACCTCATTGAGCAATGCGTCTTTTGCCCATGACTTGAGTGGTCGCCAATGATATTTAGCATGCTTCCATCGTATTTCAATGAGA
>JBKJLF010000757.1:0-14196 GCA_046597185.1 Burkholderiaceae bacterium
ATACCATTCCCAATTACTTTGGTGAGTCACCTGCCGCGCAAATCCAGCCCCAAATACATCGGCAAGGCATTAATGCTTTGCAACCATTTGGGGGTGTTCGGGAGTAAATTAAAGGCCACCAAATAATTCGGCTCATTCGGGTCGGCGTTTAATTCTTTTTCCAACAAGGCCTTGGCTTTGAATTGCACGTCGGTATTGGCGAAGCGCGCCCGTACCGAACCATTGGTGCCGGTATAATCAAACACGATATCGTCCGACGCGAGCGCACCTTTTTTCAAAATTTGCGCCACCGTTTCAGTCAAGCTACTTTCAACCTTCAAGGTCGATTTGGCACTCGAAATTTGCACGGCAGGTGACTCACCAAAGTAATTGGGAATGGTATACAGTGCCCCCAGAACAAAGGCAATCAGAATAACCACATACTTCCAAACAGGATAACGATTCATATTGGTTCTACATTTCAAGGACAGGCATTGGGCTGACAATGCCGTAGTCTAATAACAATAACCCGACAGCCTGCGGGCAAGGTTGGGGTGTTTAAATGGTTTTCAATGTGCCTTTTGGCAACAACATCGTCACCGCACTTTTTTGGATCACCATTTCTGTTCCGGTGGCCACTTCCAGCGTAACATAAACATCAGTCACCTTCGTTACCCTACCTAAAATACCTGCGGCAGTAATGACTTCATCGCCCTTACCCAAGGCATCAATTAACTGCCTTTGTTCTTTCTGGCGCTTCATTTGGGGCCGTATCATAATGAAATACAAAACCACAAACATGATGATAATAGGTAAAAAACCTGCCAAACCACCACCGCCAAACATGCTGGTAGAAGTTTGCGCATAAGCATTAGAAATAAACACGATTACTCCGTAAAAAGGGATTCAAAATAGCGCTGTATTCTAGCACTGGCTGTGTGGTTTCAGGCAGGGATTCTCGTTGATTGCTGTTTATTTACACGAATGATCACGAATTTGCGACGAATATATCACGAACCTGGCGCGAATTTATCATACTATTGCCCCACGCCACGACTACGCTCGGCCGCAAATTGCGCGCGGAAGGCGGTGAACTGGCCTTTGTCAAGTGCATCACGCATTTGCTGCATCAACCATAAGTAATAATGAAGATTATGAATGGTGTTCAATTGCGCGCCCAGAATTTCTTTGGTGCGGTGTAAATGGTGCAAATAGCCGCGCGAAAAATTGCGGCAGGTGTAGCAGTCGCAACTGGCGTCGAGCGGGGCCGAATCGGTTTTATAGCGCGCGTTCTTGATTTTGATATCGCCAAAGCGCGTGAATAACCAACCGTTACGGGCGTTGCGGGTAGGCATCACGCAATCAAACATATCGATGCCATTTTCCACGCCCGCCACCAAATCTTCCGGCGTGCCGACGCCCATTAAATAATGCGGCTTGTTTTTTGGCAGGCGCGGGCCGATGTGTTGCAAAACGCGCATCATCTCTTCCTTGGGTTCGCCAACCGAGAGGCCGCCGATTGCCAAACCGGGGAAATTGATCTGTTCCAAACCGGCAAGTGACTCATCGCGCAAATGGGTGAACATGCCGCCTTGCACAATGCCAAACAAGGCGTTTGGATTGCCGCCACGATGAAATTCATCATGCGAGCGCTGCGCCCAACGTAGTGACATGCGCATTGAAACCGCCGCTTCGGTTTCGGTCGCGGGGCGGCCTTCGATTTCATAAGGCGTACATTCATCGAATTGCATCACGATATCGGAATTCAAGGCGCGCTGAATTTGCATCGACACTTCCGGCGAGAGGAATAATTTATCGCCGTTAATGGGCGAAGAAAAATGCACGCCCTGTTCGGTAATCTTGCGCATATCGCCCAGTGAAAACACCTGGAAGCCGCCGGAATCGGTCAGAATCGGCTTATTCCAGCCCATAAAGCCATGCAAACCACCGAATTGTTGCAAAATTTCGGTGCCGGGGCGCAGCCATAAATGGAAGGTATTGCCCAAAATAATTTGCGCATTTATTTCATGCAAATCACGCGGTGACATGGCTTTGACCGAGCCATAGGTGCCGACTGGCATAAAAATTGGTGTTTCGATCACGCCATGGTTGACGCGCAAGCGGCCACGGCGGGCGGCGCTATCGGGGTCGGAGTGGAGGACTTCAAATTCAAGCATAGGATTGTAAGGTCAGGTTGTGTGGCGATTATGGGTGACAAGTACGGGTTAGCAGCATAGCATCGCCATAACTGAAGAAACGGTATTCATGCGCAATCGCATGCGCGTAAGCGGCGCGGATGGTGGCATAACCGGCAAAGGCCGAGACCAACATCAAAAGGGTAGATTTGGGCAAATGGAAATTGGTAATCAGGCGGGTCACGGTCTTAAATTGGTAACCGGGGGTAATAAACAATTTGGTATCGGCGCAGCCCGCTTGCAGGCTACCGGATTGCGAAGCCGATTCCAAAGCGCGCAAGCTGGTAGTGCCCACAGCCACCACTTGCCGCCCTGCTGCCTGGGCCTTGGCTACCTGGGCCACCGTGGCCTCGGAAATTTGATACCATTCGCTATGCATTTGGTGTTGACTCAAGTCTTCCACCCGCACCGGCTGGAAGGTGCCCGCGCCCACATGCAAGGTCACATATGCCAAAATCACCCCTTTTTGCGTCAGTTGCGCCAATAAGTCGGCATCAAAGTGCAGGCCGGCGGTGGGGGCGGCAACGGCACCCGGATTTTTGGCGTAGACGGTTTGGTAGCGCTGATCATCAAATTCATCGGCCCCGCGTTCAATATACGGCGGCAAGGGCAATTGGCCATGGCGCTCCAGCAAATCAAATACCGATTCCGGGAATTGCAAAACATAGAATTCGCCCTCACGCCCCAGCACGGTCACATCAAACGCATCAGCCAGGCGGATTTGCGTGCCTGCGGGGGGCGACTTGGAAGCACGCACCTGGGCCAGCACACGCTCGCCGTCCAAGGGGCGCTCGACCAGCACTTCAACCTTACCGCCACTGGCTTTGACGCCAAACAGGCGCGCTTTTAAAACGCGGGTATCGTTAAAAACCAACACATCGCCCGCATGGAATTGATCCAGAATATCGCTGAAATAGCGATCCTGAATGTCGGCTGGCGTTGCGTTGCCGGGTGGATTGATCTGCGGGTTGACTTGCAACAAGCGCGAAGCCCGGCGTTCGGCCAAAGGAATTTGGGCGATTCGGTCGGGCGGTAAGTCGAAATCGAAGTCGGAAAGCGAATACATGAGTTAAAATAATCGGTCAGATCAAATATAAGACCCGTTATTCTACTCCTTAGTGCCGACTTCTGGCTAAACATGTCCAATCCGAAGCAAAAATCTCGCCCCAAACCACCGCAAGCCAAGCGCAATGTCGTGAAACAAGCCGAACGCTTGCGCGAACTGGGTTTGCATAGCGATATCGACCTGGTGCTGCATTTGCCGATGCGTTATGAAGATGAAACCGTGATTCAGCCCATCCGCAGTGCCTTGTTGCAAGGCGGCCAAGCGGTGCATGTGGAAGGCGTGGTATTGCAAGCGGAAGTGCAACTCACGCCCCGGCGGCAATTATTGGTTACGATTGAAGATGAAACCGGCACGTTGTTTTTGCGCTTTGTGCATTTTTATGGCTCGCAAGTGCAGCAACTGGCCGCAGGCACGCGCATACGCGCACGCGGCGAATTAAAACATGGTTTTTTGGGCGCAGAGATTATTCATCCGCAATATCGGGTGGTTTTGCCCGGTGCGCCGCTGGCCACCAGTTTGACGCCGGTGTACCCGAGTTGCGCCGGTTTGTCGCAAGCGTTTTTGCGCCAATCCATCCACGCCGCCATGACGCGCATTAACTGGCAAGACAGTTTGCCCGACGCCTTATTGGCACGCTACCAGTTTTGGGGCTTTGAAGCGGCGCTACGCTATTTACATTTTCCGCCCAAAGATTGTGATTTATACGCCTTGCAAGAACGCAGCCACCCGGCGTGGCGGCGCGTCAAGTTTGATGAATTATTGGCGCAGCAAATTTCACTCAAGCGCGCCCAACAAACCCGCCGTACGCAGGTAGCACAAGCGCTGCCGCAGGTGGGCGTGCTATGCCGCGCGCTGTTGCAAGCCTTGCCGTTTAGCTTAACCGCCGCGCAACAGCGGGTGTTACAGGAAATCCGCAACGATTTAACTTTATCCTTTCCGATGCAGCGTTTGTTACAAGGCGATGTGGGCAGCGGCAAAACCGTGGTGGCGGCCTTGGCGGCGGCGCAGGCGATTGATAATGGTTTTCAGGCGGCCTTGATGGCTCCGACCGAAATTCTGGCCGATCAACATTTTCGCAAAATTGCCGCCTGGCTCACGCCGCTGGGGGTGGAAGTGGCGTGGCTGACCGGCAGCCTGAAGAAAAAGGAGAAGTTGGCGGCGCAGGCAAAAATAGAATCGGGCCAGGCGCAACTGGTAATAGGCACCCATGCCCTGATTCAAGAAGCGGTGCAATTTGCGCGCCTGGGTTTGGTGCTGGTGGATGAGCAACACCGTTTTGGCGTGGGCCAGCGCCTCACTTTGCGCAATAAGGCGGCGGATTATGTGCCGCACCAATTGATGATGACGGCCACGCCGATTCCGCGCACCCTGTCCATGACTTATTATGCCGATCTGGAAGTATCGGTAATCGACGAATTGCCGCCGGGGCGCAGCCCGGTGTTGACGCGGGTGATTGACCAAAATCGGCGTGATCAGGTGATCGAGCGCGTGCATGCTGCGGCGCAAGAGGGGCGGCAAGTGTATTGGGTATGCCCTTTAATTGAAGAATCGGAAGCATTGCAACTGCAAGCGGCCACCGACACCCACGCCATGCTGACTGCCGCCCTGCCTGGTGTGAACGTGGGTTTGGTGCATGGGCGCTTGAAAGGCGGGGAAAAGCAAGCGGTGATGGCGGCATTTACGGCAGCGCAAATTCAGGTGCTGGTAGCCACTACCGTGATTGAAGTGGGGGTGGATGTGCCTAATGCCAGCCTGATGGTGATCGAGCATGCCGAGCGTTTTGGGCTATCGCAATTGCACCAATTGCGCGGCCGGGTCGGGCGCGGCAGTGCCGCCAGTGTGTGTTTGTTGCTGTATCAAAGCCCGCTGGGGCAAGTGGCGAAACAGCGTTTGGGGATTATGCGCGCCAGTACCGATGGTTTTGAAATTGCCAGGCGCGATTTGGAAATACGCGGCCCCGGTGAATTTTTAGGCGCGCGCCAGTCGGGTCAAACCATGTTGCGCTTTGCCGATTTGGTGCAGGATTTGGATTTGGTCGAGCGTGCGGCGCACGTGGCGGGGGATTTATTGCGCCATGAACCGGAGGTGGTGGACAGCCATTTATCGCGCTGGATGGGGCAGCGCGAAGAGTTTTTGAAGGTGTAAGGCCAATTACACCACTTTTAATGCGATCAATCCTGAAACACATCATCCCGGTTTGATTGATCATGGCGAAGCGATGGGTCGCCGTTCAGCGCCAACGGCATCGCTCTGGCCCAGCGGTTGGAGGACAGGGAAAACGTCAGCGCGCGGACTTGGTGATACCAACCGGCGGGTACGTAAAGCATGTCGCCGGGGTTGATCATGCACTCGACCATCAAGGCCTGGCGCGCCAGCGGGAATTGCCCGAAATCCGGTGCCTCGGGGTTGAACGGGGAACCAAACAGGATCGGGTTCGCCTCGCGCGGGTAGAGGAATTGGTCGTGGTGCGGCGGGGACAGGAAAATGCGTTTGCTGCCCCATATCTGCGCAAAAATGTTATCGTCATAGTCGCAGTGCAGCGGCGTCACCGTTCCCGCCGGGCCGAGCCAAAAGCGGGGCGGGCCCATCTTGGCAAGCCAGGCTGGCCAATGGCACATCGGATTGAGTCCGCGCAGTTCCAGGTTGCCCAGATAAGGCGGCAGGCCCTCTCTGTCAGCAGCGACCAGATCGAGATACTCCAGCATCGACATGTCCTGCATGGCGCGGTCCGGCGCGAATGCGGTGTTGATGTAGTCGCCCACCCGCGCCCGTACCGCCACCGCGCCGAAGCGCTCGCGCAGCGCTTGCTGTGTGAGACTGGACAGGGGCCACCGGTTGACCAGCCCGGTGACCAGAAACGGCAGGCCCAGAGCAGCCCGCGCGCGAAACGCCGCCGCGTCCGGTGCCGCGATGCGCGGCACGGCGGAAATGGCCGGGAGCTCGCGTGCGGCGCGCCGAATCGCGTCGCGCATTTCCGCTATCGACGTAACACCCCGCACCCGCGCATCGCGCCGCTCCCGCGCCTGCTTTTGGGCCAGCGCGTCCGCAGGCGAGCCAGGCGACGTTGCCTGCATGCGCGGTGGCAGGCGGGGTGGCAGGCGCGGCGGCGGCGACATTTGCGCCTGCCCAGGTTCTTGCTTGCTTGCCACCGAATTATTCCCTTTTGCCATAGACACTCACTCAATTTTTGTTGCAGCCTTTAATGTAGCCACCATGTAGCCACCATGTAGCCACCATGTAGCCACTTACGTAAGCCTATCACAACAATGGCCGCAATGGTGCTGCGGCCACCGCGTTGCGGCAGAGCAGAAACGCCGGCTGTGCCGCCGCGCGCCACACGCCGCTCGTGCAGAAGTGCTTGATCCGCGTTACACTCACCCTTTTCGCCCGGAGACCCGCCCACACCTTGATCTACCCTTGCGGCCTTGCGCTATTGCGCACCATGGCTTTTACATCTTGGCTTTTACACCTTGGCTTTTACACCAGGGTTTGGCGCACAAATGGTGATGATGATGGCGTTGCGTCTTTTTGATTTTCTTTAAAACCAACAGGTAGAGGCAATTTATGAACCGACAACTGTGGCTGCTTGCTGTCTGCCAAGGGCTTTTTCTGACCAATAACGTGACCTTCATCGCCATCAATGGCTTGGTCGGCCTAAGTTTGGCACCAAAGGGCTGGATGGCAACCTTACCCGTGATGGCCTATGTGGTAGGCGGCGCGTTGTCCACAGGCGTGGTTGCCAAAACACAGTCGCGGTTTGGGCGCAAGGTTTCGTTTCAAGCGGGTTTGATCGTTGCGTTGTTATCGGCCCTGTTGTGTAGCTATGCGGCGATCAACCAAAATTTTTGGCTATTGTGTATTTCGACTTTGGTGGCGGGCTACTACTATGCCAATGGCAGCTTATATCGCTTCGCTGCGGCAGAATTGGTGGCAACCCAATGGCGCGAAAAAGCCGTCTCCGTGGTGATGACGAGCGGCTTGATTGGGGCAGTAGCAGGCCCGAATTTGGCGCAGTGGACGCGCAATTTAACGGCTGTGCCATTTGCTGGCGCTTATCTGGCCTTGGCCGTGGTTGCCTTGCTGGCGATGGGCGTGCTGTCCCTGATCGACTTCCCCGCACCTGCCTGCCACAAGCCTGGGACAGGCGGCAGGCCGCTACGCGTCATCATGCGCCAGCCAATTTTCATCGTTGCCGCCACTTGCGGTGCGTTAGGATTTGGCGTCATGAATTTGCTGATGGCGGCAACGCCGATCGCCATGCAAGTTTGCGGCTTGCCATTTTCGGATACGGCGCTGGTGTTGGAGTGGCACATCATCGGCATGTTTGCGCCGGGCTTTTTCACCGGGCATTTGATCAAGCGTTTTGGCACCTTGCATATCATGGCCGTGGGTGTGCTACTGAATGCGCTTTGTATTGCGCTGGCACTGTCTGGCGTTGAGTTGCTGCAATTTGTGGGTGCCTTATTTCTGTTGGGCGTGGGTTGGAATTTCTTATTCACTGGCAGCACTACCCTGGCCTTGCAAACCTTTGCACCGGAAGAAAAAGACCGCGCCCAAGGAGCCTTAAATTTCTTTGTCTTCCTGGTCTTGGCGCTCACTTCCTTGACTTCCGGCGTCTTGGTGACCACCAAAGGCTGGGCACTATTGAACATGGGCTCTTTGATCCCGGTTGCCTTCACTGCGGCGGTGCTGATTTGGCTAATGCGGCAGCAAAACGCCGCCAAAGCTGGCCAAGCCAAGCCACTCCCTTGAGCAAAACTGGATTCCCGCCAAAGGCATGCGCTACCCTGATCCCGGCAGACACCATCACCATTGCACTCACCCAGTCAGCCATGATGGATGACGCGATGCTTGACCAGCCCGATGAGTTCAAACTCAACCGCCCGGACTACCACTACATGGTGTATGCCTATGGTATCCATGAATGCATGGGCAAATATATCAGCGACGCCATGATGACACTGGCCCTGAAAGCGCTGATGCAGCAAACAAATGTGCAACGCGTCGAAGGCGCGGCCGGCCAGATTCAAATGCAAAGCGGCTTTCCGAATGGGTTTCGGGTGCGCTTTGGCTAAATCTTTACGAGCCAAAACAATCAAACTAACAGCTTTTAACCACCAAAAAATGTACCTGTGTTACCATAGTCCGCACCACAAAACCGAAACCTCACCATGACCCATTCTGCCGCCAATTCATCCATTCCCATTGCTTATTGGCGCGCAGCATTGGCCGAAACCAACCTGCTCCACCCCATCGTCCCCCCCGAAGAAAAACCCATAAAAATTGCCGCTACAAGCCAAGGCTGGGCCGTTACCGAGGCAACACCTGATCCGGCGCAATGGGCCGCCAGCCAATTTGCTGCCAGTAAGGCAGCGAACGCACAAACTACCAATGGCAAGACAGTGGAACGTATTCCCTTTGTGCTGATTCCGGCGCGCCTGTCCGAACAGGTGAGCAGCAGTGTAAAGCCAGAGGCGGTGGATATCAGCCTGGGCTGGAGCCTGATTTGCATTCCCTGTTTGCTGGGCCGCGCGGGCGAACTCTACCCCGACCCCGAACGCCAACCCTGGATTCCACGCGATTTGCTGCAACCCAATATCAATAAGGTGGCCATCGGCACCCTGCAAGCGTATGACAACTTCATGAGCGCACTGCCCAATCAAGCCGTAACGCTGGAAGATAGCTTAAAAATGGCCGCCGCGCTGTTTTACGCAGTGACCGATGCGCAGTTGCCCACCCTGCGCGCATTTTGCAGCGCCAGCAGCACCAGCAGCACCAGCAGCACCAGCAGCGCCGCGCCGGATTTTAAATTGGCAGACTACCAGCTCGTGAACACCGAATTTGGCTTACCATACGAACCACCCGTAGTGGCCCGCCATTTGATTAAACTCTACGATCAACTAATAGCAAAACAACCCGCCACGCCCTTGCTCGCCCACCTGTGTGACACCCGCACCCAAGCCACGCGCGCGCCCGTGGCAACGGAAGATTCGGCTGTGCAGTATGCCGCCTGCGTCGGCCATATCGATCAGACCAAACCGGTCTCGCCCTCCCAACGTGAAGCGCTGGTCGAATTAAACATGCTGCCCGAGGGCGCAATTTTGGCCGTAAATGGGCCGCCCGGCACCGGCAAAACCACGCTACTACATGGCATGGTGGCCCAGCTTTGGGTGGATGCGGCAATCCGGCAAGCGCCCTGCCCACTGATTTTGGTGGCTTCCACCAATGTGAAGGCAGTGGAAAATGTGCTCGACAGCTTTGCCAAAATTGCCCATAAAATCGGCCACCAGCGCTGGTTGCCCTATGCTGGTGCCACGGGTGGATTTGGCCTGTTTTTGGCTTCGGCCTCACGCGAAACCAAGTTCCCTGCGTGCGATGGCAAAACTCACCCGTTTGAAGCATTGGAAAGCGCCAGCGCCATCGAAAGCACAACCAAAACCTGGCTGGCCCATGCCGCCAAATTTTTTCAAGAAAGCATCGATACCGTGGCCGATGTGTGCGTCCGCCTCCATGCGCGCCTGGCGCAATACCACAGCCAATTGGCGCAAATCATCGCGCTGCGTTTTGAAATCTACCAAACCACCGGGCGCAACAGCCAGGCCGGGGCGCAAGTGCTGTACCAGCAATATTTGGCGATTTTTGAAAAAATGCGCGTCAATGCGCAAGCGCAAAAGGAGGCGGCAGAACAAGCCACCCTGCAATGCCAGGCCGCCATTACTGCGGCCAAGGCCAGCTTTGCAGCGACCGATAGCGCCATCAATGCGGCCGAACAAGCCTGGGCCAACTATCTGGCCAACTCACCCTGGTGGCTGGATTTGCTGGCATTTTTACCGGCCATCGGCCAGCGCCGCAATGCGCGCGACCGCGCTTTTTTATTGACTCACCCGCTCACCGCCAGCCTGGCCAACCGCCATGACCAACCGGGCGAGCAATTCCAACTCATGCGCCAACAGGCGCAAGCGCTGCAACAGAGCGAGCTGGCCAGCCAGGCCCAGGCACTGGGTGAGGCCGAGCAACAACAAGCCCATGCCGCGCAGCAGGCGCAACTGGCCGACCAACAGCAACAGGCTTTCAACCAACTCTGGCAGCGTTGGCTGGCAGCGCTGACACCAGCTTACCTGAGCCTGGAAAATATCGCGCTGGATAAACTTAACGACCGCCTCGACACCCTGATCCGTGCGCCCATGTTTGGCCTGGCCGACTGGTATTGGTCCGGGCAATGGCTGCTAGAAGTCACGTTGCGCCAACAACAAGGCATTGAGGATAAGAAAAGCCCGGCCAAACTGGAAGCGAAATACCGTCGTTTTGCCAAACTGGCCCCGTGCATGGTTTCCAATTTTCATATGGCCCCGTCTTTTTTTACCGGCTGGCAAGGCGAAGATTTACCGCTGTGGAACGGGATTGATTTGCTGATCGTCGATGAAGCCGGCCAAGTTTCACCCGACATTGGCGCGGCCATGTTTGCGCTGGCCAAACGGGCGGTGGTGGTGGGTGATACCTTTCAAATTGAACCGGTTTGGAATTGCGCCCAAGGCAGCGATCGCAGCAATGCCAAAAAGTTTGGTTTGTTGGGCACAGATGCGAGCGCGGCTGCCACTGTGTATGAGCAACTGGCCGAGCAAGGCTATATGGCGGCCAGCGGTAATTTAATGCGCATGGCAGCCCACGCCTGCGCGGTGCAAAAATACCCCGAAATGCGCGGTTTGATGCTCACCGAGCATCGCCGCTGCGTACCGGAACTGGTGCAATATTGCAATGATTTGGTCTACGCTGGCCGCCTGCAAGCCTTGCGCCCCGCGCTGGCCCCCAGCCAACGCCTGTTGCCTGCATTTGGCCGTCGGGATGTGCAAGGAATGGATACCAAAGTCGGTAAGAGCCGCAAAAATTGGGTGGAAGCGCAGGAAATTGTGCGCTGGGTAGCCAATAATCGCAGCCGCATCGAAAACCATTACCGCAACAGACGCACGGGCGAAGTCACGCCCATTTGGCAACTGCTGGGCATCATCACACCCTTTGCCACTCAGGCCAGCCAAATTGAGCGCGCGATGCGCAAAATCCTGCCCGAGCTGACCCACAAAGAAACCCGCTTGACCATTGGCACAGTGCATGCGTTACAGGGTGCCGAACGCGAGATTGTGATTTTTTCCCCTACCTATGGCCCTGCCTATGTGGGCAGCATGTTTTTTGATGCCTCACCGAATATGTTGAATGTGGCGGTGTCACGCGCCAAGGACAGTTTTTTGGTGATCGGCAATATCAGCAGGTTCGACCCTGCCATGCCCGGCAAACCGTCCGGCTTGCTGGGCAAATTTTTATTGGATGCCAGCCATGGCGGGGAGATTTAAGCCCGCTTAAGCCCGCTTAAGCCCGCTTAAGCCTGACTAAGCCCCCACCATTCAAATGTTTTTGTATTTTAATTAGGCCGAAACGATTCCAAAACCATGTCGATCTTATCCTGGTTGCGCGACTCTTTGGTCGATTCCACCGACACCATATAGACTTTTGCCCCCGCTATCAACAGCCGGAAATCCTGGTGTCGGCCATCCGGCAGTGCAAACCTTATTTGCCGCCCGGTAAATTCACCGACCCGGACCCGTTTTTCTGCCTCGATCACGGTGTCATGCGTGGGCAGCATGGAATCACGATAATAGTCCAGCGCATCGGTATTCTTTTCGAGTTCTTCTCGCATTTTCGAAATCTCGATGTAATATTTATTACTCCCGGACGAGAGCCTATAGATTTGCAACTCTTCAAACCCTTCCGGTTTGTTGCCCGCCATTTTGTCTTTTTTGGGAATACCCGGCAACACCACAGTAAAGCTGCCATCGCGTGGGGTGTACGATTTCAGCGGCGCAACATCGGCCACTTCGGTGCTCTGCCATGGGGACTTGCCGCGCACGCCCATCAAAACCCCGCCCCCTAAACCCACCATCTGCAATAGCACAAATCCCCCCGCAACTACGTTCACCCACATGGGGTTGGGGCTGCAGGGCGGGCCAAAATCATTGTCATCGTCCTCACCCGGCCACACGGAAATCACAAACAGGGCCAGCCAAAACAAGCCGGACAGCAAACCCAACAACACAGGCGATTGCTTCGCCCCTGCCAATCCCGGCAATGCCAACAGCGCCAGTAACCACCAACCACTGCGGTTGAGATCATGCAGCCGCATCACAACCAGCCTGATCGGCATCCACAGCGTGGTCAGGATGATGGTAATGGCTCCCAAACCAAAGCCCCTCACCACCAGCGTAGTGGCCAGGATGAGTAGCACCATCGGCAGCCAGATCACCAGCGAATAGGCAAAATAGCGCAGGCGGCCAATTCTTCCATCGGTACTAAAACCCCACATGGCCGGCGTGGGGCCATCATTTCTGCGCCCCGATTCATCCCGGTTGGTCACCACTTCCACCGCCACCGGTTCGGCAATATTGACCCGCTCAAACAGCCATTTGTAGAGCGCGCGATTGTCTTCAAACGCTTTCGACTTCACCCGCACCGTCATGGCCACCACGGCGCTGTCGGTGCGATAGCAGCAAATCAAATAGTGTGTCTCTTCATCATCCAGATGAAAGGTGCCCTTGTACTCGGTGGCCATGGCCTCGATCCGGCCACGCCATTGCGACCCAAAAACCTGATACGAATCGCCCACCTGCTGAAGAAATGGCATTTCCTTGGTGACCGTTGGCAAGCGCAAGGCCAGCCAGTTTTCCAGCGTGGTGCCTGCACGCTGCATACACGTTATTTCAATCTTGGCCTGGGTGGCCGGATCGAGAAACTGAATCGCTTTGCCGCTACGGCTTTGCTTCCATGCACCCGGCACATAAAAATCCAGGCCCAAAGCGGCATCCACCACATTGCGCGGTGCCAAGGTTTGCACATCCAGCGGCCCGCCAGCTTTGGCGGCCCCCTTGGCCACAACCGATTTGGGTGCGATCAAGGCTGGATCAATCAAGCCGTCATCGTCGTCATCGCCTTGCAATTTCCACTGGGCACGTGCCACGGGTGCCTGCCTGGGGGCAGGTGCGGGCGTGGGCGTGGGCGTGGGCGTGGGTGCGGTTGCAGGTGTAGCGCTGGCGGACTGCGCAACCAACAAATCACGGTCGATCAAATCGTCATCCCAAACGGCGGTTTTTGGCGGCGCTGCAGGCTTAGGCGCTGCCGGCTTAGGCTCTGCCGTTTGCACATCGAGACTGGGAAAACCCGCATTGATCGTTGGAAAAGCCGAGGCTGCAGGCGCGAGTGCCTGTGCGGGCACGGGCACGGGCACTGTGGGCGCAGGCGCGGATTGCGCTTTTTTGGCCTGGGCCGCCGCTTCCATACTCTTACGCATCCCATCGACAAAATTGGCGGGAATATTGAATACGCCTTTACCCAAAGCCACACCAATGGCAACGCCGGGTGCCAATTTTTTGATTACTTCGCCACCATACATGGCCTTGGCTTCATGGCCTGCCTCCAGCTCCAGACGTGCCATCTGCTGCGCCAGCAAAAGCCAGGGCTTGCCATCGTTTTGATTCGGCAATACCCGCAAACGGTCAAGCGCGCCATCGCTCGCAGGCAACAGGGGCGTAAAGAAACGGGTGCGAACAAATTGCCGCCAAACCGGTTTGTAGTCGCCGTCAAGCTGTGCAGCACGGATAAGTTGCTCAAAAGAGATGGGAGTATTGGGCGCAGTCATGGTTAATTCGCTTGATTTAGGGAAATATTGAATAGAAAAACTTGCCGTAGCGCCATTAAATTGAACCACTATGATACATGGGTCTTCAATCCAATTTTCGTTCGCCAGCAAATTTATTCAACTCAGGCCATCCCGGGTGGTATTTTGCCCCAACATCCACAATCCTTGACGCCGCCCGAATTAGCCGCTAAAATTACTGACTCAAAAGTAAGTTATTAAGTAAGCTCATGAAATGTCCCCTTGACAACAAGCCCCGTTGGGCGCGCCGCAAAGAC
>JBKJLF010000864.1:0-12493 GCA_046597185.1 Burkholderiaceae bacterium
TTTGAGATCACAGATTGTGATCTCAAAGATTCCCATTCATCGGCATCAGGTTCAAACATGAAACCATCCGCAAAACCGATCCATATTGCCTTCGCCAGCTTGCACCAAACCACATCCAAACACTCACACTTGCGCCTGAATTTTCTTAAAATGCTCCAGCAAAACCGGGGTTTTGGCATAGCCGGACGAGAGTAAAAATAATTGCTCATTTTGCGCCACCAACAAACTCGGAAAACCCGTAATGCCCCAATGCGCAGCCTGCTCAAAATGCGCGTTGGTCTGGATTTTGGCGGGTTGGCCCTGCCAAAACGCTAAAAATTCACTCTCTTTAGTCGGATGATTCAAACGCGTCAGCGCCTGACAACTCACTTGCGCCAACACCTCGCCTTGCGTTACATCTTGCCCCTTGCTATAAAATGCCTGTTGCAACGCGGCAAACAAAGCCAGTTGCGCCATTGAGGGCAACTCCGGGTAAAGCATGCGGGCCGTGACGAAGGCGCGGCAGATCGGCTCGGTATCGTAGACAAACCCAGCGTGTTCAATCGCCGCAAAATTAAACGGCAAACCACTGGCTTGTTGCACCTGCTTCCAATGCCCATGAATGAAATCCCGAAATTCCGGCGTCACGCTGTCTTTGCCACCCGCGCGCAAACCACCCATCACAAAATCGAGTTTGACGTTGGGAATCGCCTTCAACAGCGCCGCCAACTCGGGGCCAAACCCGTAACACCAGGAACACATCGGGTCGCCTACATAGATCAAGTGGTTCATGATTCACCTTTTAGCCCAGCCCCAACCCTGCAAGCAGCAAGCTGGAAGCTAAGGCAGTCCCCTCTGGCAGAATCGCCTGAAGGCGTCATTTTAAGCATTTAACTTGCTGCGCAACAGCTCGGTCAATTGCGCCGGATTGGCGCGCCCCTTACTGGCTTTCATGGCTTGCCCAATCAAGGCATTCATCGCCTGCACTTTGCCGGAACGATATTCTTCCACCGAACGCGCATTGGCCGCCAATACCTCGTCTACAATTTTTTCTAACGCCGCCCCATCCGAAATTTGCCGCAGCCCTTTGGCGTCGATCACTTTATCGGCCAAATCAGGCGCAGCCTCGGGGTTTTCCCACATCGCCGCAAACACTTCTTTGGCAATTTTATTGGAGATAGTGCCATCGGCAATGCGCTGCAATAGCAAAGCCAACTGCGCTGCGCTTACTGGTGCCTGGTGAATGTCCAAATTGCTGCGATTTAAGGTGGATGCCATATCGCCCATCAGCCAGTTGACCGCCGCTTTGGCACGCACCGCGTCTTGCGCAGGCACCTTGAACTTGCTCACCACGTCTTCAAAATACTGCGCCATCGCCTTCGATTGGGTCAATATCAAGGCGTCATATTCGGGCAAGCCATATTGCGTCAGAAAACGCTGGCGCATCGCCTGCGGCATTTCCGGCATGCTGGCCTGAACCTGGCTAACCCATGCGCTATCAATCACCAGCGGTGGTAAATCGGGGTCGGGGAAGTAACGGTAGTCTTGCGCATCTTCTTTGTTGCGCATGGCACGGGTTTCTTTTTTATCGGGGTCATACAAACGCGTGGCTTGCTGCACTTGGCCACCGTCTTCAATCAAATCAATTTGCCGCCGAACTTCATAGTTAATCGCCTCTTCCATGAAGCGAAAGGAATTGAGATTTTTGATTTCGCAACGCGTGCCATACGCGGTTTGCCCCAGCGGACGCACCGAGACGTTGGCGTCACAGCGAAACGAGCCTTCTTGCATATTGCCATCACAAACGCCCAACCACATCACCAAAGAATGCAGGGCCTTGGCATAGGCGACGGCTTCTGCGGCGCTACGCATATCCGGTTCGGTCACAATTTCAAGCAAAGGCGTACCCGCCCGGTTGAGGTCGATGCCGGTCATGCCGTGGTAGTCTTCATGCAGCGATTTGCCCGCATCTTCTTCCAAATGGGCACGGGTTAATTGCACACTGCGCACCTTGTCATCCAACATAAAATTCACTTTACCACCCACCACCACGGGCAGTTCAAACTGGCTGATTTGGTAACCCTTGGGCGAATCGGGGTAGAAATAGTTTTTGCGCGCAAACACCGAGCGCGGCGCAATCGTGGCCCCGACCGCCAGGCCAAATTGAATCGCACGCTCAACCGCACCTTTGTTCATGACTGGCAACACGCCAGGCAAGGCCAAATCCACCGCACAGGCCTGGGTATTCGGTGCCGCCCCAAAGCGGGTTGACGCTGCGCTAAAGATTTTTGATTCGGTGGTGAGCTGGACATGTGTTTCCAAGCCGATGACAACTTCCCATTGCATACTTTCCTCGCTGATTTTCTTTTGATTCAATCGATTAATTGATTAATTGGTTAAATATTTATTTGGCTGCGCCAGATTCGCTTTGCAGTACCGGATAGTGACAGCGCCCACTGGGTAAGTGGATGCGCAATTCCGAAAAATTGGCGCGCGAACCGCAAAGAACCGCGCAACTGGGTTCGATCCACAGCGTGTCGTCGCGCCGGATCAGGCGAATGATGCAATTTTCACCACGCACGGTGTCGTAGCCACGGGCCGCGCGGGTTGCGAGTGCATCACGTAATTGCACTCGCCATTGCGCACCCACGACATCGAGTTCGAGCTGATCGTCCATATCAATGCTGCAATCGTAACCGTGGGTGCGGCGATGAATAGCCGACTCCCAGCGAAATTGCTTCAATTGCCCATCTTTGATTTCAATTTCGCCGCTATCGGCAAAAATGGCACGCCCATCGCCCGCACCTTGCGTAAAACTGCAAGCCAGTTTGAGATTGAGGTCTTCAGGCAGCGCTTGGGCCAACACGCTGCTGGCCAAGCCGGTCAATAGCAACGGCAGCAGCGACAGCAGCGCCACCATCCGATTGAAGCCTGATCCGGATAAAACGGTTTTCATAAGGGATCATTGACAATCGGGTGATGCATATGCCAATCCGTATAGTGTTGAAATTGGTGAGCGATATTCAAAAGCCGCGCTTCATCAAAATAATTGCCAATGATTTGCAGCCCCACCGGACGACGCGCGTTTTTTTCACCCTTGCCAAAGCCGCACGGTATCGACATACCGGGCAAACCCGCCAAGCTGGTCGAGAGGGTGAAAATATCGGCCATATAGTTGGCCAGCGGGTCGTCCACTTTGTCGCCCAAATCCCAGGCTACGGTGGGGGCCACTGGCCCCATAATCACGTCGCATTGCTGATTGGGGCCGGTCAATACATTCTGAAAGTCTTGCGCAATCAGGCGGCGTATCTTTTGTGCCTGCAAATAATAGGCGTCGTAATAACCGTGGCACAGCACATAGGTGCCCACCAAAATACGGCGCTGTACTTCACTGCCAAACCCTTCGGTGCGACTCTTGATATACATATCGGCCAGGTTTTGGTAGTGCTCGGCCCGGTGTCCGTAGCGCACACCGTCAAAACGCGAGAGGTTGGATGAGGCTTCGGCGGGCGCAATCACATAGTAGGCAGGAATCGAGAGCGCGGTTTTGGGCAGCGAAATATCAACCAAATTGGCCCCGAGTTTTTCAAATTCACGCAGGGCCTGGCGAATCGCCTGCTCAACATCCGGGGCCAGGCCCGCACCAAAATATTCGCGCGGCAAACCAATGGTTAAGCCCTTGAGCGGCAGTTGCAGGTAACGCGTAAAGTCTTCGGCGGGGCGCTCGATGCTGGTCGAATCGCGCGTGTCAAAGCCGACAATGGTATTGAGCATCATGGCGCAATCTTCGGCGCTTTGTGCGATCGGGCCAGCCTGATCGAGCGAGGAGGCATACGCAATCATGCCGTAACGCGAAATCCTTCCGTAGGTCGGCTTGATACCGGTCACGCCGCAAAAGGCGGCAGGTTGCCGGATGGAGCCACCGGTATCGGTGCCCATTGCCACCGGCGTTAAGCGCGCGGCCACCGCTGCGGCCGAGCCACCGGAGGAACCACCCGGTACGGCGCGCTTGTCCCACGGGTTTTTGACGGGGCCAAACGCGGAATTCTCATTGGACGAGCCCATGGCAAACTCATCACAATTGAGTTTGCCCAAATTCACCATGCCAGCCCCCAAACAGCGCGCAACCACCGCCGCGTCAAACGGGCTGATGTAATTGGCCAGGATTTTCGAGCCAGCGGTCGAGCGCC
Organism: Burkholderiaceae bacterium; assembly: GCA_046597185.1. Classification (GTDB taxonomy): domain Bacteria; phylum Pseudomonadota; class Gammaproteobacteria; order Burkholderiales; family Burkholderiaceae_D; genus CAMBDR01. The sequence goes on from JBKJLF010000864.1 coordinate 4,170, forward strand.
AATGGCGGGTCACGAAAATATCTTTATGCGCAATCGGCACCCCGGTCAGCGGCCCGCCCTCACCGCGCGCAATGCGTTGATCCGCCACGGCAGCTTGCTCCAGGCTCAGGGCATGATCAACATGCAAAAATGCATTCAAGTCGCTATGGTGGATGCGGCTTAGAAACAACAAAGTGAGTTCAGTTGATGAAATCTTTTTGTTGCGCAATAAAGTTGATAATTCTTTCAAGGTTTGATTATGCATGGCAGCAATCTTTATGGGCGGCAAACTTACAAAGTCGGGTAATTTATTTCAGGTCAATTCAACAAATTATTCAATTAGACTATTCAATTTAATTATTCAATCACCTTCGGCACGAGGTATAAACCATCTTGGGTAGCGGGTGCAGGCTGCTGATTTTCCAGTCTTTGATCTGGCTCGGTCGCTTCATCGTTGCGCAAACGCAAGGCCAGATCGGGCATGATGATGGAAATTGGGTGACTCAAAGGCTCCACACCCTGCGTATCGACCGCACTCATTTGCTCAACCATAGTAAAAATATTATTCAGCTGATCCAAAGTATTCCCAGCTTGATCGGGATTGAATTCCAGATGCGCCAGTGCGCTAATCCGTTTGACATCGTCTAAAGTAAGAGACATGGTGAGAACCTAAAACAGACAGAAAATTGAGAGATCACTCTAAATTGGCCCAGTGTACCCGATTAGCAGCGCATTTTGCCCACACAGATGGCACTTGAACAGGCTGCATCACGAATCAAGGACAGTTTTGAACCTAATTACTCACGAATTATAAGGTAGAATGTCGGGTTATTGCTGCGCTGGCGCGTGAATCGCATGCGCCATTAAATTTTAGCATCAGATTTTGGCAGCAATTTTGACTGCATTGCGTCAGGTAAGCCTGCAGCCCAATGAGCAGAATTAAGCAGAATTCTTTTTCAATGACTTGGTCAATTTTTCGCGTACATTCAAGTTGCGCATCAGGACAATACATGTTTGGTTTTTTACGTAGTTATTTTTCTAACGATCTGGCAATCGATTTGGGCACGGCCAATACGCTGATTTTTGTTCGTGGCATGGGTATTGTACTGGATGAACCTTCGGTGGTGGCAATCCGCCAGGAAGGCGGCCCCAGTGGCAAAAAGACAATTCAGGCAGTAGGCAAGGAAGCCAAGCAAATGTTGGGCAAAGTGCCCGGCAATATTGAAGCCATTCGCCCCATGAAAGACGGCGTGATCGCCGATTTTACCGTCACCGAACAAATGTTGCGCCAATTCATACGCATGGTGCACGATTCCAAATTCTTTAAACCCTCCCCCCGTATCATCATTTGCGTGCCCTGCGGCTCCACCCAGGTAGAACGCCGCGCGATTCGCGAATCAGCCCTGGGTGCGGGTGCTTCGCAAGTGTATTTGATTGAAGAGCCGATGGCCGCCGCCATTGGCGCGGGCTTGCCAGTCTCGGAAGCAACGGGTTCAATGGTGGTGGATATTGGTGGCGGCACCACGGAAGTGGGGATTATTTCGCTGGGCGGCATGGTGTATAAGGGCTCGGTGCGGGTCGGTGGTGATAAATTTGATGAAGCCATCGTCAACTACATCCGGCGCAATTACGGCATGTTGATTGGTGAACAAACCGCTGAAGCAATTAAAAAGGCGATTGGCTCGGCCTTCCCCGGCTCCGAAGTCAAGGAAATGGAAGTCAAAGGGCGTAATTTGTCGGAAGGCATTCCGCGCTCGTTCACCATTTCCAGCAATGAAATTCTGGAAGCTTTGACCGATCCGCTCAACAATATTGTCTCGGCAGTCAAAAATGCGCTGGAACAAACCCCACCCGAATTAGGTGCGGACATTGCAGAAAAAGGCATGATGTTGACCGGCGGCGGCGCTTTATTGCGTGACCTGGATCGCTTGTTGATGGAAGAAACCGGTTTGCCAGTGCTGATTGCCGAAGACCCGCTCACTTGCGTGGTGCGCGGCTGCGGCTTGGCGCTGGAGCGGATTGACAAATTAGGTTCGATGTTTTCTTACGAATAATTGACGTGGTTGAGAAGTCATGCTGCACCGCCGGATTGACTTCTCAGGTTTGCAATCTGGTGGGCAAATGCGTCTTGCCTGCCATTGATCGATGTAAATGGAATACAGTCCACCACCCCTATTTAAGCAGGGTGCGTCGGCCCGCTTCAAGGTAACGATTTTTGCATTAATTTCAATCGCCTTGCTGGTAGCCGATTCACAACTGAAGTCACTTGCCTTTTTCAGGCAGGCTATTGCTACGGCTCTTTATCCGGTTCAAATGGCGGCACTGTCGCCTCGTAGCGCATTTTCCCAGGTGAATACGTATTTTGTCTCGCTCTCGGATGCGCAGAAAGAAATGCGCACCTTGCAACAAAAACAAGTTCAGCAAGCGCAAACCCTGCAGCAAGCCGAGCAATTGCTGGGCGAAAACGCGCATCTGCGCCAATTGCTGGAAACCCGGAATCGCATCAGCGTCAAATCGATTGCCAGCGAAATCTTATACGATGCGCGCGACCCGTTTACCCGCAAAATTGTGCTCGACCGCGGGCTGCAACACGGCGTGGCCCTGGGTCAACCGGTGATTGATTCGGCGGGCGTGGTAGGTCAGGTCACACGGGTCTTCCCCTTCACCTCAGAAGTGACCTTACTCACCGATAAAGATCAGGCGATTCCGGTGCAAGTGGTCAGAAATGGTTTGCGCAGCATCGCCTACGGGCGCGGCCAGATGGGTGCGCTGGAATTGCGCTTTACCGCCGCCAATGCCGACATTAAACCCGGTGACCTGCTCGCCACCTCGGGTATTGATGGCATCTACCCACCCGGTTTGGCGGTAGCAATGGTGAGCAAGGTAGAAAGTAATGCGGCCGGGGCATTTGGCAGTATCTTGTGCCAACCGGTGGCGGGTATCAATAATCATCGCCAATTACTGATTCTGCAATCCACCGAAGCACCGATTCCCCGGCCCGAACCTGAAGCTCCGCCCCCCAAGCATAGCAAACCGAAAGCCTCGACACCATGAACCACCCACAATACATTTTATTACCGGTTAATCCCTTTTTCATTGGTTTTAGCTTACTGGTGGCGTTTTTATTCAACCTGCTGCCATGGAGCAATTCACTGGCATGGCCGGATCTGGTTGCCCTGACACTGGTCTTCTGGAGCATCCACCACCCGCGCAAAGTGGGCGTGGGCGTGGCCTTTTTCATGGGGCTGCTGATGGATGTGCATAATGCCTCACTACTGGGTGAAAATGCACTGGCGTATACCTTATTGTCGTATTTTGCGATTACCATTCATCGGCGCGTGCTGTGGTTTCCGCTTACCATACAAGTCTTCCACGTTTTACCCTTGCTATTGTTTGCGCAAACGGTGGAGTTGGTGGTGCGGCTGGTGATTCATGGCCAATTCCCCGGTTGGCTGTATTTTGCCGAGAGCGTGGTGGGCGCGCTACTATGGCCTGTCATCACGGGTTTATTATTGGCACCACAACGGCGCGCCGTCAATCATGACGAAACCCGGCCAATTTAAAGCCAATTAAGCCCATCAAGCCAACCGAGCCAACCGAGCCAACCGAGCCAATCAAGCAAAGCGAAGCAGCAAATGACTGAAATTAAGAATAGCGAACACGAGTTACAACTGTTCCGTGCCCGGCTCGTGGTATTGGGGGTGTTGGTGTTTATCAGTTTTGGCATCCTAATCGGGCGCTTTGTCTGGTTGCAAATCTATAAGCATGATGATTATGTGGCCCAGGCAGAAGACAACCGTATCTCGGTATTGCCCGTGGTGCCCAATCGCGGCTTGATTCTGGACCGCAATGGGGTGGTGCTGGCGCGCAATTATTCGGCTTACACGCTGGAAATTACGCCCTCCAAAATTAAGGGCGAACTCAATAGCGTGATCGATGAAGTGGCAAAAATCATCGATATTCAACCAAAAGATCGCAAACGCTTCAAAAAACTGCTGGAAGAATCGAAAAGCTTTGAAAGCGTGCCGATCCGCACCCGTTTAACCGATGAAGAGGTGGCGCGTTTTACGGTGCAGCGTTATCGTTTCCCCGGTATTGAAATTCAGGCGCGTTTGTTTCGTCAATATCCTTTGGGCGATGTGGCATCGCATGTGATTGGGTATATCGGTCGCATCAGTCAAAAAGATGCAAAAAAAATTGAAGTCATGGAAGAACAGCCTGATGTCAACTATAGCGGCACCGACTATATCGGCAAAGAAGGGCTGGAGAAAAGTTACGAACGGGAATTGCATGGCAAAACTGGCTATGAAGAAGTAGAAGTGTCGGCAGGCGGGCGCGCGGTACGCACGCTATCGCACTCCGGCGCGACGCCGGGTAAAAATCTCATCCTCTCGATTGATATCGAATTGCAAAAAGTGATCGAAGAAGCATTTGGCGACAAACGGGGGGCTTTAGTGGCCATTGAGCCTGCCACGGGCGATATTTTGGCTTATGTTTCCAAACCTTCGTTCGACCCGAATCTGTTTGTCGAAGGGATCGATCAGCAAAGTTGGGATGAACTCAATACCTCGCTGGATCGGCCCTTGCTCAATCGCCCCTTGCTCGGCACCTATTCGCCCGGCTCCACCTACAAACCGTTTATGGCCTTGGCTGCACTGGAATTGCGCAAACGAACCCCGGGCACCATCATCAATGATCCAGGTTATTACTTTTTTGGCAATCACAAATTCCGCGACGATAAGGCCGGGGGCCATGGCGCGGTGGATATGTATCGCTCCATCGTCCACTCTTGCGACACCTACTACTACACCCTCGCCAATGAACTAACCGTCGATACCATCCACGATTTTATGAAACCGTTTGGCTTTGGGCAGTTGACCGGTGTGGATTTGGAAAACGAGAAGCACGGCGTGCTACCTTCCATCGCCTGGAAGCGCGGCAACTATAAAACCGCCGCACAAAAAAAATGGTATGCCGGCGAAACCATTTCGCTGGGCATAGGCCAGGGTTATAATTCCTTCACCCCGCTGCAACTGGCGCACGCCACCGCAACCCTGGCCAATAACGGGGTGGTGATGAAGCCGCATCTGGTGAAAGCACTGGAAAATGGTGTCACGCGCGAGCGCACACTCACCGTGGCAAAAGAGAGTTACCGCATTCCCTTAAAACCGGAAAACATTGAGATCATCAAGCAAGCGATGGCGGGCGTGGCCAAGAGTGGCACTTCGGCACGGGTTTTTGCCCATGCGGAATATGAATCAGCGGGCAAAACCGGCACTGCGCAGGTGGTATCGATCGGTAAAAACGAAAAATACAATGCCAAAACCATTGCCGCCCATTTGCGTGACAATGCGCTATATATTGCTTTTGCGCCGATAGACAAGCCACGCATTGCGATTGCGATTGTGGTTGAAAACGGCGGCTTCGGGTCCGAAGCGGCAGCACCGATTGTGCGCCGTGCGCTCGACTATTTCTTGCTCGGCAAAAAACCACTGGAAAAAGTGGACCCAACGCAAGCCACTTCAGCCAACGAGCCAAAAGACCCCAAAGAGCCGAAAGAAGATAGCGAAGCCTTACGCTCCAAAGCGGTGATTAAGGCCGATGATGAATCCTCCGGTGGCCCGAAACCGGGTGATGAAACCGAAGGCAATAAAGATTAAGTAAGGGATTTCACTCAACATGAATTATCAAGTACACTGGCGCACCATTAAACCCTGGTTGACCGTATTCGACGGCACCTTGGCACTGATCATCTTTTTATTAATGGCAGCGGGCTTGATCACCTTGCATTCGGCGGGGATTAATTTTCCGGGCCGGGTGGAAGATCAAATCCGCAATATTGTGGTGGCCTTTGCCGTGATGTGGTGCGCCGCCCTGATGCCGCCCCAGGCTTTAATGCGCTTGGCGGTGCCGCTCTACACCATCGGGGTGAGCCTTTTGGTGGCGGTATTTTTATTTGGCATCGTGAAAAAGGGGGCGCGCCGCTGGATCAATATCGGCATGGTGATTCAACCCTCGGAAATCATGAAAATCGCCATGCCGCTGATGTTGGCCTGGTATTTTCAAAAACGCGAAGGCAATTTGGGCTGGCGTGAATATATCCTCGCCGCGCTATTATTGGCCGTACCAGTTGGTTTGATTGCCAAACAGCCCGATCTGGGCACGTCCTTATTGGTCAGCGCGGCAGGTGCGTATGTGATTTTTTTGGCCGGTTTGTCGTGGAAAATGATTTTTGGCCTGATCGTCAGCATTGCCGCGAGCTTACCGATTATCTGGCCGCGCCTGCATGACTACCAGCGCGAGCGGGTGATGATGTTAATCGACCCCACCTCCGACCCGCTGGGCAAGGGTTTTCATATCATTCAATCCACGATTGCGATTGGATCGGGTGGCGTTACTGGTAAAGGTTGGCTCAAAGGCACACAAGCCCACCTTGAATTTATTCCGGAACGCACCACGGACTTTATTTTTGCGGTATTCTCCGAAGAGTTCGGCCTGGTGGGCATTTCGATTTTGGTGGTTTTATATTTGATGTTGATTATGCGCGGTTTAATGATTGCCGCGCGCGCACCGAACTTTTTTTCCCGCTTATTGGCGGGATCGATTACACTGATCTTTTTTACTTATGTTTTTGTTAATATGGGCATGGTTAGCGGCATCTTACCGGTGGTGGGCGTACCGCTACCCTTTATCAGTTATGGTGGTACGGCTTTGGTAACGCTGGGCTTGGGGGCGGGCATTTTGATGAGTATTCATCGTCATCGCAAGTTGATGTAGTGTTTTGCCTAATATTATCTGGCTGCGCCAATTTTTTGCAAGAGAGGTTCGCATGAATTACCTGTTTCAACGCTGCTTGATTATCTTGACCAGCTCCCTGCTGCTGGCATGTGCCACCTCACACCAACCTGGCCCGACCACAAAAATACCGCTGCCCGCCAAGACCGATGGCAAGACTGGTGATACGGCGACGGCCCCACCCGCCAATCGCGGTGGCTATTATCAGGACGATGGGCCGGGGGATTTACCGGTGGCCGAATTGCTGCGCACCCCGGACGCCGAACCCATCATCGAACCGATCTCCAAATCCACAACCCGCAGTTATAAAGTGCTGGGCAAAACCTATTACCCGATCACCGATGACAAGCCTTTTGTGCAGCGCGGTATTGGCAGTTGGTATGGCAAAAAGTTTCACGGCCAGCGCACCGCGTCCGGCGAGCGCTACGATATGTATAAAATGACGGCGGCGCATCCAACCTTACCGATTCCCTCGTATGCGCGCGTAACCAATCTCGATACGGGCAACTCGGTAATCGTGCGCATCAATGATCGCGGCCCGTTTCATGCCACCCGGATTGTGGATGTCTCCTACACGGCCGCGTTAAAACTCGGTTTAACTGGCAAAGGTAGCCGTCAGGTTGAAGTGACGCGTTTGTTACCGGATGAAATTACCCGAATAAACCAGAAAAATCTGGAGAAAAAACTGAACATTTTGACTGCCGCCAATCCACTAACATCCGAATAACATCCGAATAACATCCGAATAACATCGCAATAATGTTGCGCAACAGATGCAAAATCATGCTCTGGTTGGGTCGCTTGGGGTTCACAGCCCGGTTTCTTGGTGTCAGATTGGTTTACAATCAATCCAATGACCCGCTCACAGAATCGAACGTCTGCCGACAGACATCACAACCACTTAAGGATTGCATATGAAGATCATCAAAACGCTGGCATCAGGGCTGGTGGCGATATTTTTAATCAGCGGCTGTAGCCGTGAAACCTCGGTTAAAATTGGTCTGGTCGCGCCGATGACGGGCGAATTGGCCCAATATGGCAACGATATGCAGCGCGGTGCCCAGGTGGCACTGGATGAAATGCAATCCGAAGGCTTTCGCATCAATAATAAACGCGCCAAATTCGAGCTCATCGTCGAAGATGACAAGGCCAATCCCGAAACCGGTAAAGCAGCCGCGCAACGCTTGCTTGATGCAGGTGCGATGGCGGTGTTTGGTCATTTTAATTCCGGGGTATCAATTGCGGCAGCCCCGATTTATGCCAAAGCCGGGATACCGCAGTTATCGGTATCGACCAACCCCAAATATACGCGCATGAATATCCCCACCGCATTTCGTATTACCGCCGATGATATTCAACAAGGTGCGGCACTGGGTCGCTTAATTAATGACAAGTTACGCGCCAAATCGGTTTTCCTGACCGATGACCGCACCACCTTTGGCGTGGGCTTGACTGCTGAAGTGGCAAAAATCGTTAAATCCAAGGGCGGCATACCACCCAGCGAGAGCATTGACCCCAAAACCGCCGATTACACCCCGATTATCGAAAAG